>JALZUU010000532.1 GCA_023300665.1 Saprospiraceae bacterium
CGGGTGAGTCCTTCGACGGCTGCTTTGGCCGTTGCAATACTGGCGTGAAAAGCCATTCCTTGTCCAACAGCTACCGTGCTGAATAAGACTACGCTACCATGTCCAGATTTTTTAAGTTTTGTCATGGAAGCTTTAATTGATTTGACAGCTCCAAGGACATTGATATTAAAGTCTTCGAGGAACGTTTCTTCTTTTAGGGAGCGAAAAGGTTTGAGGGTAATACTGCCTGGGCAATAGGCTAATCCATGAATTTCATCGGGTAAAGTATCTTTTGGAAACTCATCTGTAGTCGCATCAAAAGCAATATGATTTACGGTACTGTCTAGATCGCCACGTGTTCGAGAATAGACCGTTACTTGGTGCCCTGCGTTCGTAATTTCGTTTACTAAGGCGCGACCGATTCCTTTGCTACCGCCGATAATGATATAGTGTTGGCTCATGTTTTATTTTATTAAAAAAAATCCTTTAATCTTGTGAGATCAATAAACAGGTGAAAAGAATTTTTGTTGAAAATTTGAGAAAAATTATCCCTTTTCAATAGAAAAAAACCAATGATTAATTCCCACCGTTTTCGTAAGTTTGTTCACTTAAAAAAATAACCTAAAACATTACGCAAAAGACCGCTTATGAATATCAAGTCATTACTCAAAAAATTAACCTTAGCAGAAAAGGTGGGACAGATGACACAGGTTACTTCGCACTTGTATTTGAAAGATAATTCTAGTGATGAAATTGATCCAAAAAAGCTAGCCAAAGCAGTCGTTGATAAAAAAGTAGGTTCTATTCTAAATGTCAAAACCCACGCTTTTTCAATCGAAAAATGGGACGAAGTGATTGCTGCGATCCAAGGACAAGTTCAAAAAACTAAACATAAAATTCCGGTCATCTATGGAATCGATTCTATTCATGGAGCGACTTATGTAAAAGGTGCTACCCTATTTCCTCATAATATCGGCATGGCAGCTACCCGTAATAATCAACTCGTCGCTGAAGCTGCTAAGGTTACGGCCATTGAAACTAGAGCGGCTGGAATTCCCTGGAATTTCGATCCGGTTTTTGATGTCGGAAGAGTTCCTGCTTGGGCCCGATTTGAGGAGACCTTCGGAGAGGACACCTACCTTTGTGCACAGATGGCAGGTACGGCGGTGACTGCCTATCAAGGAAAGGATCTTCGTGCAGCAGATACGGTGGCCGCATGTATGAAGCATTTTTTGGGCTACTCTAGTCCTGATAATGGACATGACCGAGCGCCTTCTAATATTTCTGAAAATCAATTAAGAGAAATTTTCTTGCCGCCATTTCAAGAGGCCGTCGATCGAGGAGTTGCAACGGTGATGATTAATTCTGGAGAAATCAATGGTGTTCCAGTTCATGGAAGTTATCAACTCTTGACGACTATTCTCCGTAAGGAATTAAAATTTAAAGGTTTGGCGGTAACCGATTGGGAAGACATTATTCGTCTTCATACCCGACATAGAATTGCGGCTACACCAAAAGAAGCGGTTGGTATTGCGATCAATGCAGGTATTGATATGAGTATGGTTCCATTTGATTTTAGTTTTACAAAATATTTAATTGAGTTGGTTAACGAAGGAGTTGTGCCGATAAAGCGAATCGACGAAGCGGTAACGCGAATTTTAAAATTAAAAAAGGATTTAGGTCTTTTTGAAAACCCGCTAGCCAAAGGTGCTAAAAAGGTAAAATTGAATACGCCTGAATCAAAAGAAATTTCGCTCAATGCTGCGCGCGCAACGATGACTTTGGTAAAAAATGGTAATGGAAAAAAATCTGTTTTACCACTTTCTAAAAAATCTAAAATCCTATTAGCAGGTCCTGCAGCAAATAATGTCAGCTGTCTGCATGGAAGTTGGTCTTGGACTTGGCAAGGGAAGGAAGTCGGTCAATATCCTAAAACGGTAAAAACGATTCATAAGGCGTTGACCGAAAAAATAGGAAAAGATCAAGTGATCTGTTTTTCTAAAAGTAAATATGAAGCAGCAGATAATTTCAATATAAAAAAGCTACAAGCTTCCGCTAAAAAAGTAGACCAGATTGTTCTTTGTTTGGGAGAAGATGCTTATGCCGAAGGTCCAGGTTATTCTCCAACGCTTATTTTGGATGATCGACAAATGGCACTCGCCTCAGCAGCTATCCAAACGGGAAAGCCTGTTACGTTGGTGATGGTAGAAGGACGTCCAAGAATTATTCGAAAATTGGTTCCTGGCGCCGCGGCTATTTTACTGGCTTATCGGCCGGGCCCTCAAGGTGCAACCGCTATTGTTGAGACCTTATTAGGAGAACACAATCCAGGTGGAAAACTTGCTTTTTCTTACCCTCGATACTCCAATGATTTACTGGCTTATGATCATAAATATTCTGCTGCTGTTCAGGAATTAGAGGCTGCGGTCATTACCGATGGCGGATATCATCCACAATGGCCTTTTGGTTTTGGGTTGAGTTATACTAATTTCGAATTTGGTAAATTAAAGCTGAATAAAAAGAAGTTAAAGAAAGGAGATATTTTAAAAATAACGACCACGGTAAAAAATACGGGTAAGCGTGCTGGTACAGTTGGGGTGGATTGTTTTGTCCGAGATTGTTATGCTTCGGTGACACCAGCAGTTAGACGATTAAAGCGGTATACTTCCATAGAATTAGCAAAAGGAGAAAAGCGAAATATTGAATTTGAGTTAAATGAAAAAGATTTGAGTTTTATTGATCAAAATGGAAAACGAATAGTGGAAGCTGGGGATTTTGAGGTGATGATAGGTGGTGAGGTTGGGAAGTTTAGGTTGGGTTGATTTTTTGATTTGCGGATTGGGGATGTGCGGATAGGGAGACTTTTTGATGCTCTTCTAGCGTGTTTGGCGGACAATCGGCGGACGATTGGCGCTCTTCTATCGTGTAACTCTTCTAGCGTATTTGGTGGACAATTGGCGCTTGTGTGGATTTTTTGGTTGGGGAATTTGAACGTAATAGGTAATTATTTAGACAAATTAAGCTAAAACTACTAAAGCTAGCTTCCTTAATTTGTCCAAATAATTAAATGAACGTTACTTACTCTTTTACTTCCACTCCTCTCCAAAATGCGATGTAGCCAGCGATTTTTTCAAATCCTTTTTTGACGGTGGGATAGTACCAGGCGGCGTCCGAATTATCTTGGCCATCGACCGCTAAAGAATAATAACTTGCTTCGCCTTTATAAGGGCAATAAGAATGAGTTTCTGAATTATTGAAAAATTCTTTTTTGATGCTATCTGCTGGAAAATAATGATTTCCTTCTACGACGATAGTCTCATTACTTTCGGCGATTACTTGGTTATTCCAAACTGCTTTCATAAAAATTAATTTATTTTTTAAACAACTTTTGTATAAAAATTTAATAATAGTACGAGTCAACATTATTATTTGTTGCTTCGAGATGATTGAGTAAACCAAATAGCAAAAGGCAGTAGGTCTATTTTTGCAACAAAAAAATTCTCAAATAGTTTATAGCTTTGAGGCAGAAATTTTCAATATGAAGCTGTTTAAGAATGTTCACAAAAGGTGAGGATAAGTGCTTGATAATGTGGGCGATGCTCATTTTTCTCTGTCCCGAATGCTTTCGGGAGAGATAAAAATAGCAGAAGATCCACGTTATCAATGACTTGTCCGTAACC
>JALZUU010000533.1 GCA_023300665.1 Saprospiraceae bacterium
AATCTAAACCTTAACTTACAAATAGAGTAAGACCCAAACGCATAATGGGTGATTGCTTATTTAATAGCTGATCAGAAATTCTGATCAGCTATTTTTTTTGAAAAAAAATGTATTTATTTCTTTTATTATAACATTATTTGTTTTATATTGTAGTCGAAATGAGGGTCTTTGTTTAAAGTTAAAACAGTATGATATTATGGCACAAGCAGAAGAACGACGAGCATTGAATCGACGTTTTAAGACCGTCTACAAACTACTCGTTAAGAAGGGAGAGATTATCAAAAACAACCGCCAGAAGAGTAAGAGCGCCTTTGCTGAAAAGCTGGATACTAAAGGTCATATTATTGATAAATATTTAGATGATCGACGTTTTATTACATACCCGCAAGCGAAGTTACTTTGTGCAAAATATCAAGTAAGCGAACTTTATTTATTTCAGGGGATCGGCAAAGCTTTCGATCCGCCGCCTATTAAATTACCAGACTCCGAAGAGAAATTAGCTATGGCTTTAGGAATTAATTTTTCGCCAAACATCTTATTTACCAACGTTGAAGCATTTGCTAGTAATACAGTTGGAGTAGATTTACTGGAAGAACATCAGCGCTTTTCTATTCCAGGAGTAAGTGGAGATCTCGTGGCTTTCAACATAAAAGGCAATAGCATGGCTCCCACTATTATGACCGGAGATATGGTTATCTGTGCGCCACTCGAAGATAAAAATGAGATGATTGACAACGAGATTTATGCAATTGTTACCAGCAATTCTGTCTATGTAAAAAGAGTCATCCGGTATTTTGATCGCTTAAAAAATTGGACACACTTAAGATTGATATCGGATAATAATGTAGAATTCGATCCTTTTATTTTAGAGATTGCCGAAGTTCGAAAACTACTTAAAGTCAAAAGAAAATTGACAGGATTGGGATAAGAGGCAAAAAACAAATCAACAGACTAAGCGAACTGAGAAAAAGAAAGATTATTTAAATACTTAAACAACAAGTCTGTATCAACAACATCAAAATTATGAACACTAATTTAGCACACCGCGCACCAATGATCAATTCCAATGCTTTCCAAACTTATCGTAAAGTTGGAGCATGGCGCAACATGGATGTATACGTTTACGAAAGCGTTAACCTTCGTTTTCATCCCATTGCTCAAAATGGAAAAATTCTAGTTAAAACAGAATTTAACACCTTTGACAAACATCGTAAAGAACTAGTTTTCTTTGACCAATTTAATGAAATCGAGTTGCAAGATTACGATACAAATTTTCGCAAAGTCGTAAAAGAAAATAGCGCACTACTCTATCATCAACTACGAAAACAAATAAAAAAAGACGTACGTGCTTCCGTCAATCTTTATCTACCTGACTGGGATAAATTGAGAATCTCTAATATCCAAGAAGATGGTTTATTAACAAGATCCAAGATAGCTGAAGCAATTACTGATTAACAAATTATTGATCCCTACAACTTAACATATCGGATAACTCGTGTATCCAAAAGATTTAATTTAATTACCTGCTGTTTTTTGAATCTGGCTCCCGAAGTGTTTTCGGGAGTTCTTTTTTTGTAAAGGCTCAATTTTAAAAGTCCACTAAAAAAGAAGAAATTTACTTCGCATATTTTTCGATGATAGCGGTACAAGCGCGATCTAACATCTGGTATACATCTTCAAATCCATCGTCTCCGTAATAAGGATCCGGAACATTTTGATTGTATCCAGGTTTTTCCATATTCATGACCAGTTGTACTTTTTCGCGCTGCGCATCAGAAGAAGCTAGTTTTAAGATATTTTGATAATTTGAGCTATCCATCGCAAAAATCAAGTCATAACTTTCCAAATCAGCAGCTTTGAATTGGCGACCTCGCTGATCGGTGATATCCAATCCATGGGTGGCAGCGACAGCAATCGAACGTGAATCAGGTGTATCACCTACGTGCCAACTACCCGTCCCTGCCGAGTCGACAGTCCAATCTAGATTTTTTGCTTTTATTTTATCTTTTAGAATACCTTCTGCAAGAGGAGAACGACAGATATTTCCGAGACAGACCATTAATACTTTCATTGGATTTGTTTAGTTTAGTACAAATTTACGAAATGCAGAAATTCAAAGCTATAATAATTGATGATATTGCTCAATCTAGAGCGACACTCAAAGAAGATCTGGAAGCTTATTGTCCAGAAATTGAGGTAATTGGCGAAGCTGAAGGGGTGGTTAGTGGCGCTCGGTTACTCAAAAAAACGACACCCGATGTACTCTTTCTAGATATCCAAATGCCAGATGGTACCGGCTTTGATTTGTTGGAGATATTACCCGAAATACCTTTTAAGATAATTTTTACGACCGCCTCTGACGCTTTTGCCATTCGTGCGTTCCGCTTTTCTGCGATAGATTACCTCCTCAAACCAGTTGATCCAGATGACCTCATGGAAGCGGTTAATAAATTAAAATCAGCACCAGCTACCGGACAAGATTTAGATCTACTACTAGACAATATGAAAAATCAAGAAGCGCCTAAGAAGCTTTCTTTACATACCCAAGATAAAATTCAGATTGTCAATATCAGTGATATTATTCGTTGTGAATCAAGTGGAAATTATACCATTTTTCATTTTGCAAATGGAACCAACCTCATGGTAACTCGAACATTAAAAGAGTATGATCAATTACTTAGTGATAGCGGATTTTTTAGAGTTCATCAATCTCATCTGGTTAATAAAAAACACATTACCGCTTATGTCAAAACAGAAGGTGGTTACCTTTTAATGTCCAATAATCAACATGTCTCTGTTTCACTACGCAAGAAAGCATCCGTAATGGAAATGTTGGAAAAATTATAATGAAGTTGTTTAAACAGGAAGGAGACAAAGACTAAATCCCTCCTGGTTTATCTCTACTACTTAAAGAGATATGCAAATGGTCACCTGTTCCAACATGACGTAAAGTATTTAGCCCCATCATTTTAAAATATAATTTTAGTAAACCATTTCTAAATTCTCCGTGTCGTTTAGTCCGGATATCTATCGCATGTACATAGCCATCGGATTGAACATAGTGTAAAGATTGTCGCTTTGTTTTTAATCCCATTTTTTTATAATCCTCTGGTTGTCGCTTACCATCAGTAATCAACAAACTTTTATCAATAAATACCACCGTACTTATACTCAATCGTAAAATTGGATGCAAACTCGAATAAGTAGTTTTAATTTCTGGAGACTTTACATTACTATCTGATAAATATACTACTGCATAAGTGCTGTAACCAATCACCAAAAGAAAAGAAAAAAGGATGCGTATCTTAAAACTTCGAGCACTCCCCATCTTACCAGTAATTCTACCATAGATAAAACTAAAATAAAGGATAAGTAAGAAAACCGTAATTCCTATGCCTAATAATATCGCCGACCATGGAGATAGCTGATAATATTCATGTCCAAATACAGCACCTCTAATCAGACAGATAAAAGGCAGCACTAGTAGAAGTGCCAAACGAATAAGAAAAAAGAAGATTTTTTTCATAGGCCATGCTTGAGTTAATGTTTAAAACTTTCCAGACAAATTAGAAAAAGAGCGCTAGACTAGCACTTTATTATTGAAGTTGTTTAAAAATGAAGCACCATACTACTGGACATTTCTTCCATTTTCTGCCTCCCAGCCTCCTTAAGGAGTAGCACCAAACCCGCAAATGTCCAGTAGTATGATGAAGCACAATAGTTGCGGATAAGTCATTGATTGCCAATACTTCACAAATTTATCAGCCTCGTAGCTTTGGCTACATGAGCTAATGAAAATTAGTGAACCCGAAGGGATGGGAAGCAAATTTGCATCGTCTTGACAACCAAGCACTTATCCTCACCTTTTGTGAACATTCTTAAA
>JALZUU010000534.1 GCA_023300665.1 Saprospiraceae bacterium
TCCTAAAGGAGTAGCTCCCAACCCGCAAATGCTCAATAATCAGTTTAATTTTCTAATAGTTTGACGTCCCCGTGAATCAGTGCTTCCATAAGTAAACGAAGGTTTTCGGGTTTCTGGGTACGCCAGTTGATATTATTATAACGATCGCCAAAGTTAAGATAATAATGCAATTGCGTGTCAGACATTTCTTGGGCTACATGTTCTTGGACATTGATCATACAAACCCACCCATCTTCATCCGATACATCGTCGTACCATTCTTCGTAATAAGCGTCTTCATCTCCATGAAAATTTAAGACATTTTCCATGATAAACATAAATTTATAAATACCATGATGGGTCAATTGATCTACGATTTCTCGTTTAACCCACATGACATCATTATGAATCACATCGTTCCATTCACCGAGCAGTTCAATCGCTGCAAAGCCATCGTCATAATCTGCAAAAAGAATTTTAGCGTATAGCGTTTCAGGGCCAAAATGATCCCATTGCGGATGGATATAGTAATTGTATATTTTTTGAGAAAAAGAAAACTCATCATAGGTTCTACCAAAGAAAGGAGATCTTTCATCTTCGGAAGCAATGTATTTATTACGCCACTTAAAATGGGGTTCGATATCGTGCATGTGGGTTAAATTTTTATAAAGGTATTGAGAAATAGTGGTGTAAACAAAAATTGCGAAATAAGCTTACTTAGAATACGTTATTAAAATTTACAATTTTGATAATTATTTGCATATTTAATTAAAAATGATTATTTTCATTATAACAAAAACCATACTATGCAAGTACAAATAAAATCCTCTAAATCACAAAAAAAAGTAGATGCATTAATAGAAAATGCGATATCGAAAGATATGCCCAAGAAAAAAGATGGTTGGCAATTTACCTGGCGAACACTATACAAAACTGAAGGAGCAAAATTTTATAAATTATCGCTTGTAAATAACTCAAAACAAGTAGAGGGAATGTTGATGCTATCAATTATGTATAATGAAATGTTATACATGAATAATATTGAAGTAGCACCACAAAATTTAGGCACAAAAGGGAAGTATGATCATATCGCAGGATGTTTAATCGCTTATGGATGTTTAAAAAGTTTTGAGTTAGGCAAAAATACTTATCAAGGATATTTAACGTTTGAAAGCAAAACTAAATTGATTCCGTTATATCAAAATAAATACGGAGCAACCTTAGCAATGGGACAGAGGATGTTTATTGAACCAGAAGCAGGATTAAAATTAATTGAAGAATATTTAAAATCATAAAACATGGCAAAAAGCATAAAAGAGGTTAATCCAGGAGGAATAAATGGATCTGGAAAAGGAGTTGTAAATACGAATAATTCTGATTTTATAGGCCTTCGAGAAGCGATCAAAGAACATGCTAAAAAGCAGACACCACATGACCAAATAAAGTATCAGTTATTATCTTTGAAACTACAAATGAATACTTATGTTTCTAATGAAGAAATATCAAAATTAGTTAGTGTCGGCGATTTTTTAAAAAAGCATTTAAAAGCAATTAAAATAAAGAATAAAGAGTTTGCAAGCTATGTTGAGATGGAAGAATCAAACCTGAGTTCAATAATAAAAGGAAGAAGAAAAGTAAATACTGACTTTGCATTAAAATTAGGCCAACTCTTTAACATTGACCCAAACCTCTGGTTACAAATACAAAGTAAAAACGAATTATCAAATATGAATAAAGAAAAAAAACTATCCTATCAAAAATATAAACTCGACGATTTGTTAAAAAAAGTAGGATGAAAAAAATCGTCCTCACCGGTCCCGAATCTTCTGGAAAAACCACCATTGCTCAACGCTTAGCAATAGATTTTAACGCGCCGCTCGTAACAGAATTTGCGCGGACTTATTTAGATTTATTAAAACGTCCTTATGATCAATCCGATCTAAAAAAAATCGCTCAAGGACAAGTAGCAGCTGAAAAAAAAGCGGCCACAACAAATCCTCCTCTACTGATCTGTGATACGGACTTATGGACAATTTTAATTTGGAGTGAAGAAAAATATGGAAAGGTTGATCCTTATATTTCTAAAAAAATAAAGGAACAAAAAACAGACCTTTATCTTCTACTCCGTCCTACCCTTCCTTGGACTTATGATCCTCAACGCGAAAATCCCAATGATCGCAACCGACTCTTTCAAATCTATCAAAATAAGCTACGCGCTCACCAACAACCTTATCTAGAAATTGACCCAACGGATGAGAATTTTTACAGAAAAATTAGAATTGGTCTTGCACAAGTCTAAAAAGAGCAAAGAAAGTATTGTATATTTGCAATCACTTTCTGGGGTGCCGATAAGGCTGAGATTATACCCATTGAACCTGTCCGGGTAATTCCGGGAAGGGATATAGTTCCTACCAACTACGTAATGGATGCACTCATGCATCTAGTCGATCGTCGTTTCTCCAGAAGTGCATTTTTTCAATGAAGTTGTTTAAGAATTCGAAAAGCAGTCGAGAACTAGAGAAAATTTTTCAAATCGAGCCTCTTTTTTGAGTGAATAGCCGCGCTATTGACGAGAAAA
>JALZUU010000535.1 GCA_023300665.1 Saprospiraceae bacterium
CTAGCATTTTGCTATTAGCTTTAAAAGCTTAGACCACAGATAAGAGATAATAATAACAGGACAATTTAAATGTTCTATTGAATCGTTGATTTCGGAATTTTTATTTCGATCATTCAACAATTCAAAAAGAGTGCATAGACACTCTAGAGGCTGTCCCAAAACCAATTGTAGTTGGTATTTAATACCAACACAGCCAGATAGCAGTGAAGCGAAAACTAAAAAATGTTTAGTTTTATGCTTCACTGCTCTATCTTTAAACAACTTCTCTAACAATCCTCATTTCACTTGAACCGTACTTTCCTGATTAATGTGCTTTTTCTGATTGGCATCAATGTGTTGATCAAGCCATTTTATTTATTTGGAATTGATCGAGTCGTTCAAAACACGGTTGGTAAAGAAGCCTATGGTCTTTATTTTGCGATTATCAATTTTACCTTTCTACTACAAATCATCAGTGATTTTGGAATCCAGAGTTATAATAACAAAAACATAGCGCAACACCGTAATCTACTCGGTAAGTATCTTCCCAATATATTGATGCTCAAAGCCATTTTGGCCACCATATATCTTCTGGTGATATTTCCCATGGCTTGGCTGCTTCAATACGAATGGTCGGTTTTTCCGATGATTTTTGCGGTGAGCATTAATCAAATATTGATTAGTCTATTATTTTATATGCGATCTAATGTTTCTGGTTTGGGGCTCTATCGTACGGATAGTCTTCTATCCGCTATGGAAAAATTATTGATGATTATTGTTTGTGGAAGCTTACTATATATTCCAGCCTTTAAAGAAAATTTCCGTATTGAATGGTTTATTTATGCTCAGATGGGGGCACTGTTGACGGCTACATTGACGGCCTATATGATTGTGCGTAAGCATTTACCAAAGATCAAATGGCGCTATAACCCACTTTATTTAAGAATTATTTTACGAGAAAGTTACCCTTATGCTTTGGTGCTGTTTCTGATGACATTTTATACGAAGATTGATGGAGTAATGATTGAACGAATGCTTCCTAATGGGCGAGCAGAGGCGGGTATTTATGCGTCGGGCTATCGCTTGCTAGATGCGGCAAATATGACAGGTCTTTTATTTGCAGGGTTGCTGCTTCCAATGTTTGCTCGTATGTTAAAGATGAAAGAGTCTATTCGGCCTTTATTTAAATTAAGCTTTTTGTTGATATGGGCTATTTCTATTTCTGTAGCTGCCCAATGTTGGTTTTTTCGCAATGAGATCACAATGTTATTGTATAGCGAGGCGAATGAATACTGGGGGACCGTCTTAGGATATTTGATGTTGACCTACGTGGCAGTCAGTGGTACTTATGTTGCGAGTACTTTGATTACAGCAGAAGGCAAGTTGAAGCGAATGAATAAAATATTTGTAGCAGGTATTGTTTTGAATGTGGTTTTAAATCTTTTCCTAATTCAGCAGAATGGAGCTGCTGGAGCTGCCGTTGCTACCATTATAACACAGAGTTTTGTATTATTAGCGCAATTAATACTAATAGTAAAATTATTTAATATGAATATTGACTTTTTACTAATCTTAAGAGTGGTATCCTACGCAATATTGGTAACAATTACTGCGTGGTGGGCATATACTTATTGGCCAGGAGATTGGAGGTGGAAGCTAGTTGGTAGTAGTTTTATTTCAATAATTTTATCTCTTGTTTGTGGTATGATTAGTCTTGGTCAGTTAAAAAGCTTGAAATAACCATCAAATTATCTACTTTTGTTGAAATCTTAAAAAATTATGCAGGGGAAGGAGCATCTTTTAGACGCAATTCGAGTCTTATTTAAATGGAAAATATTTATTCTTATTGTTTGCTTGATTGCAGCGATTGGGAGTATATTTTTAGCATTATCAAAGGATAATTATTATCAGTCATCCACTTTGTTCTATGCCACCAATCATGATTTGTCCAAACCTAATCCACTAGGAAATATCGGAAAGAATAGTTACTACTATGGTAGTAGTGAGGACATGGATCGATTAATGACGCTGGCCGAATCAGATTTATTAGCAGATTTTTTAATTGATAGTTTTCAACTATATCAACATTATTATATTGATACTTCGGATGTGAAAAAGGATTTTCGAGTTATGGAAGTATTCCGATCACAATATAAAGTCCTCAAGACTAAACATGATGCTATCGAGATTTTAGTAGAGGATATTGAGCCAAGTATGGCGGTTAAAATTGCTGATGCTGCACGAAATAAAATAAATGCGCTGGCTCAAGAGATGATTAGGAAAAGCCAGAAACAGCAAATGGGTATGATGGAAATGAATGTCAGAAGCAGAGAAGTGAGGATTGATTCTTTAGAAAAGGTGTTAGCGTTCAATCGCAGTAAATATGGTATCTTTAATTCTGCTACCCAAAGTCGTGATTTACCTGAAATGTTAATGATAAAAGAAGGTAAATTGAATGAAGAAAAAGGGCGACTAGAAGAGTTAAAAAAGCATTCAACTATTCCAAAAGATACCATTATTTTTAGTACAGCACGGATTAAAGGTTTAGAGAGACAAGTACTAAGTTTGAATAAACAGATTCGCTTATTTACTGAAGGTTTTTCAGACTATGAAGTTTTATATCGAGCACATCAAATTCAAAAAGATGAAATGGCTTTTGAGGGTGAGCGTCTCAAACAACTTCAAGCAGCTTACAATAGCAACTTCACTGCATTGCATGTTATTGAGACGGCTAGACATCCGAGAGATAAGTCTCGTCCTAAACGTTCCATTATTATCATCGCTTCCGTATTGATAGCCTTTGTTTTAAGCTCTGTTGGTGCATTAGTTACAGATACCTACAAAAATATTAATTGGCAGGAGGTATTAAATGGATAAGCTACTGGCTCGTTGGAATATCCAAGCACAGGATGTTTTTATGTACAGTTTTGCTGTGCTGACACTGATTAGTATCTTCACCGCTGTCCGTTATGAATCCAATATTTTTGCCTTACTTCCATTTGGGATTTTAGTCGCTTATCTTTGTGTAGTTGATTTCCGGAAAGTATTTTTTCTCTTGCTATTTAGTCTGCCATTTTCCATGGAGACAGAGTTGCCAGGAGGGTTTTCGACAGATCTTCCTTCGGAACCATTAGTATTGATTCTATTAGGAGTATACCTGCTTTATTTTATTAAGAATTTATCAGCGTTTAAGCGCCACTTTTTCTACCACCCCTTGACGATTCTACTGGGTTTTCATTTTCTCTGGACTGCGGTTTGTATGCTTACGTCAAGTGATAGTTTTGTTTCTCTGAAATTTTTACTAGCTAAATTTTGGTATATTATTGTCTACTTTTTTATGGCAGGGTTGCTATTAAAAAACAAACAAGCATTTCGTACCATGATTTGGTGTATATCAATATCTTTATCTATCACGGTAGTTTATGTTATGTTTCGCCACGCAGGACATGGATTTAGTTTTGATTCTATCAATTTATCCGTAGGCCCCTTTTACCGAAATCATGTAAGCTATGCCGCCATTATGGTCTTGTTTATACCATTTATGTGGTATCTCACCCTGCATTATCCTAAAGGAAGTACCCAACGAAAATATTTATGGAGTATGTTTATAATTGTACTCTTAGGAATTATACTCGCTTATACCAGGGCAGCTTATCTAGCGTTGATTGCCGCAGTGGGCGCATATTGGATTGTTCGGTTTCGGTTAATGCGATTGGTATTAGTTAGTACGCTTATCGGAAGTATATTTTTGACGAGCTATCTTTTAGTTGATAATAAATATACAGACTATGCACCTAATTTTGAAAAAACAATTGCCCATAAAAATTTTGACAATCTAGTTAGTGCTACTGCTAAGGGAGAAGATGTTTCTGTAATGGAACGTTTTTATCGATGGATTGCAGGAGTATATATGATTGAAGAACGACCGGTTTTTGGCTTTGGGCCTGGAAATTTTCATGGCTTCTATAAAGGATATACAATCAATAGTTTTAAAACTTATGTAAGTGATAATCCTGAAAAATCGGGTATCCATAGTTACTATCTTATGTTGGGTGTTGAACAAGGAATTCCTGGAATTATCTTTTTTGTACTAATACTTTTTTATTTCTTTTATCGAATTGAAATTGTATATCATCGAGAAACGGATCCATTTATTTCAGGTATGATCATGGCTATATTTATGTGCATGATTGTCATTAGTATATTATTATTAATCAACGATATGATTGAAACAGACAAAGTTGGTTCTTTCTTTTTCATTTGTTTAGCTATCTTGGTCAATATTGATATTCAACAAAAGAAAAAACTCCAAACAAACAAGTTACCCGGAATTTGATAGAGAAATTTTAAACAACTTCAATTGTACTTTACACCAAAATAATTATGCTGAAAGAGGAATTCATTTCCAGAATTAAAAAAGTAGAAAATATTGCCTCTGGATCGAAGGTTAATAGAATGTTGAGACATCCTTTTAAATACTTTAACGCAATTTTTTTTCGTGAAATAGTCTATAAAAACTCAAAACGAGAAAAAGAGGTAATGAGTACTACCTTTTTTCAAACTCCAATGCACTTGCTATTACCTTCTAGCACAGATATTTATTTGATTGGTGGAAAGTCTCACGACTCTGAAATACGACTTGCTAAATTTCTAATCCATCAATTGGATAACGGTGATACATTCATTGATGTAGGAGCACACTATGGATATTTTTCTTTACTCGCATCTAAATTAGTTGGTAACTTAGGAAAAGTATTTGCATTTGAAGCCTCACCAACCACCTATCAAATTTTTCAAAAAAACGCAGAACAAACAGATAATGTCGTTAGCCATAATCTAGCTGTTTCTGATTCAAATGAACATCTGAAATTTTACGAATTTCCAAATTTATATTCTGAATATAACTCTTTAGATGTTGAACAATTTAAAAATGAAAAGTGGTTTTCTGAATATAAGCCAAAAGAAGTGAATGTAAAAAGTATTATGCTTGATGACTTTTTGAGTGATAAAAAATCAAATCCAAAACTTATTAAAATTGATGTAGAAGGCGCTGAATTAAAAGTGATCAAAGGATTTAAAAAACATTTATCTGAAATGTCTCCTTTAGTTGTAATTGAATATTTATCTGATGAACGAGGAAATACAGCACATGTTGAAGCTGAAAAACTACTTGGATCATTAGGTTTTCAACCCCATATAATAGATAGTACTGGCAACCTTCAACACCTTAAATCAGTTTCCTCTTTTTTTAAAGAAAAAGGTATAGATTCCGATAATGTTGTATTTGTAAAAGGAAATTAAGGGGATGATTAGTTCTTTAATGAGATTCTTCTCTTCCTCTCCAAATTTACTCGACTAAAACTTTTTACCATGAAAAATATCCTCCTTGTTTTATTCACTCTATCTTTTTTTGCTGCGTGTAAAACAGCTGAACCTATAGTGAGTAAACCAGCAATAATAAAAACCGTTGTATCTTACACGGCTAATCTAAAAAAACAAACCGGATTTTTTGATTTTTATCAAGATGATAAAAAAGGTAAAATCTTACTGGAAATAGATAAATTAGATCATGAATTTCTCTATGTTAATTCCCTCGCTGCGGGCGTTGGTTCTAACGATATCGGTTTAGATCGCGGACAATTGGGAGATAATCGAGTCGTTCGTTTTACCCGTTCTGGTAATAAAATTTTACTCATTCAAACCAACTATGATTATCGCGCTATTAGCGAAAATGCAGCTGAGAAAAATTCGGTTCGAGAAGCTTTTGCTGAATCCGTACTTTTTGGTTTTGAAATTTTAATCCAAACAGGAAATAAAATTTTGATTGATTTAACTCCTTTATTGATGCAAGATGCCCATGGTGTCACGAACACATTAGCACGAAAAAAAGAAGGTAATTATAAATTAGATGCGAAACGTTCAGCGTTATATTTTCCACGAATAAAAAATTTTCCAAAGAATACAGAATTTGAAACGACTCTTACTTTTGCTGGAAAACCTACCGGCCGAAATATTCGACAAGTAGTTCCTACTCCTTCAGCCGTTACCGTTCGTCAGCATCATTCCTTTGTAGAATTACCGGATAATGACTACAAAAAAAGAGTGATGGATCCGAGAAGTGGATATTTTGGAATCAGCTATCAAGACTATGCCACGCCTATTGCTTCACCATTAGTTAAAAGATATATCGTACGCCATCGGCTAGAAAAAAAAGATAAAAACGCAGAAATAAGCGAAGCGGTAGAGCCGATTATTTATTACCTCGATCCTGGTGCGCCAGAGCCAGTTCGTTCAGCACTATTAGATGGTGCTCGTTGGTGGAATCAAGCGTTTGAAGCAGCAGGTTATCGGAATGCTTTTCAAGTGGAAATTTTACCAGAGGAGGCAGATCCACTCGATGTCCGTTATAATGTAATTCAATGGGTACATCGTTCGACCCGTGGTTGGTCTTATGGGGGATCCGTAATTGATCCACGCACCGGAGAGATTCTCAAAGGACATGTTTCACTGGGTTCCTTAAGAGTGCGACAAGATTATTTGATTGCACAGGGATTATTAGGAAACGTAGATGGTGTCACAGATAAAGACGATCCAATGCTTGAAATGGCATTGGCTAGATTGCGACAATTATCTGCACACGAAATTGGCCACACCTTGGGACTAGCACATAATTTTGCAGCCAGTACCAACGGACGGATCTCAGTAATGGATTACCCGCACCCACTGGTTAGTTTAGATAAAAATGGACAACCTGATTTTTCAAAAGCTTACGATGATAAAATTGGAGACTGGGATAAACTAGCGATTCGCTATGGTTACGAAGATTTTCCAAATTCCGTTAAGGAAGATCAAGCTTTAGATAAAATTATTCAAGAAGGAATTAAAAAAGGATATCGCTATATCTCTGATCGAGATGCTCGACCTGCGGGCGGAGCCAACGCAGTTGGACACCTTTGGGATAATGGGGCAGATCCAACAGAGGAACTAGATCGACTTTTAGAGGTGCGAAAAGTGGTAATGAATCGATTGGGAGAACAAAGTATTAAGACAGGGACACCATTGTCTACCATAGAAGAGGTACTGGTGCCTGTTTATCTTGCACACCGCTATCAAGTGGAGGCAGTGGTGAAATTGATTGGTGGAATAGATTATTCTTATGCAGTACGAGGCGATGGTCAAGTCCCACTGCATAGAATAGACGGACCAACTCAACTAAAAGCATTATCAGGAATTTTAAAAACAGTAGATGCAAAGACATTAGCACTGCCAGAAAAATTACTTAATATGATTCCTCCCAAACCACCAGGATATACGCGAGGAAGAGAAAGCTTTAAAACGAATACGGGGCTGACTTTTGATCCGTTAGCGGCCGCAGAAGCCGCTGCAGCAACCAGTATTAAAATGTTATTACACCCACAGCGAGCGGCTCGATTGGTAGAACAACATGGAATGCAGCCAGATTTGCCAAGCTTGGAAATGGTTATTGATCAACTGATAGAGGCGACTTGGAAAAAACAGTCAGGACAAGGCTATTTGGATATGATACAAGGAACAACTAGTGCCATAGCACTCAAAGAATTGCTAGCATTAGCAGTCAATAAAACTGCGACTCCTACCGTGAATGGCATTGCTATTTACAAGATAAATGAGTTAGAAAAATGGCTAAAGACAGCTGGAGGGCAACTACAAACTGGTGTGGCTGAATATGGATTATCAATGATTGCTCAATTTCGTCTTGATCCTCAAGCGTTTAAAATACCGGTTAATCTTGGATTACCTGATGGATCTCCGATTGGAAGCCATATACGATGCTCACATTAATAAATTAGGGATAGTTTAAACCCTATTATTTTAGAATTTTACTTTTTCAATAGGCATGATTTTACCAAAAAAAAGCTTTTGGTAAAATCGTGTCTTTTTTGTATTAAAAAAAATAAAACAACTAGAGCAACAAGAGTTTGAATATATAATTTTGTATTTTTCGGTCAATAAAAATAAAAACTATGTATTTTAATTCACAAGGTAAAGAAGAAGTCACTTATGATGCGATCGTAATTGGATCCGGAATTAGTGGTGGTTGGGCCGCCAAAGAGTTGAGCGAAAAGGGACTGAAAACCCTAGTCTTGGAAAGAGGTCGAGATGTGAAACACGTAAAAGATTATCCTACCATGCATCTTGATCCATGGGATATGCCTAATGGAGGAAAACCAACAGCGGAAGATCTACGGCAACAAGGTGTCCAAGCACGGACGGGCTACACAGTCAACTATGCACGAAAGCACTTTTTTGTTAACGATTTAGATCATCCATACTCAGAAGTAAAGCGTTTTGACTGGATGCGAGGATACCACGTAGGTGGTCGATCACTGATGTGGGGAAGACATTGTTATCGTTGGAGTGAACGTGATTTTACAGAAAATGCGCGAGACGGATTTGGGGTGGATTGGCCCATTCGATATAAGGATGTTGAGTCATGGTACGATTACGTTGAATCTTATATTGGAATTAGTGGTCAAGCAGAGAAGCATCGTGCTGCACCGGACGGAAAATATCTTCCTCCTTTTAAATTAAATTGTCTAGAAAGTGATGCTAGAGAAAAAATTCAAAAAGCATTTCCTGATAGATTGATTACGCCAGGAAGAGTAGCTAATCTTAGTCAGCCGCACAATGGTCGAGGTGCCTGTCAGCGACGTAACCGTTGTATGCGTGGATGTCCGTATGGTGGTTATTTTAGTAGTCAAGCTTCCACCTTGCCAGCAGCGATGGCTACTGGAAATATGACTTTACGTCCACATAGCATTGTTCATGAAATCATGTATGATAAAGAAACTAAACGAGCTAAAGGTGTACGGGTCATAGATGAGCTAACCAAAGAAACAAAAGAATATTTTGCAAAGGTAATCTTCTGTTGTGCTTCTGCGATTGCTTCTACTTCTATTTTGTTAAATTCTAAATCAGATGCACATCCTGATGGAATGGGGAATCAAAGTGGAGAGTTAGGACATAACCTGATGGATCATCATTTTAAAGTTAGAGCTTCGGGAACTTATGATGGTTTTGGTGATAAATATTATAAAGGACGTCGTCCTGCTGGATTCTATATTCCTCGATTCCAAAATATTGGTAAAGGAACAGATCGTAAAGATTATGTGAGAGGTTTTGGATACCAAGGATCTGCGAGTCGAACTAACTGGGCGAGTCATATTGCGGAGGCAGGTGTTGGTAAACAATACAAAGATGATATGTTGGCTCCTGGACCGTGGAGAATGGGAATGATGGCTTTTGCGGAGACCCTTCCTTACCATGAAAATAAAATGTATCTAAACGAAGAAAAACGAGATAAGTGGGGTTTACCTACCGTTACGTTTGATTGTGAGATTAAAGACAACGAAAAAATTATGCGAAAGCATATGGCGACTGCGGGAGCAGAGATGTTAGAGGTAGCCGGCTTTAAAAATATTTCCACAAATGATGAAGGATCTTATCTAGGACTAGGGATTCATGAGATGGGTACCGCACGGATGGGACGCGATCCTAAGACTTCTGTTTTAAATGGTAATAATCAAGTTCACACCGTACCTAATGTATTTGTTACAGACGGTGCTTGTATGACTTCTTCTGCTTGTCAGAATCCATCTATTACCTATATGGCACTGACAGCACGTGCTTGCGATTTTGCGGTAAAACAGCTCAATCGTAATGAGCTTTAAATTGAAAATTATGAAAAGAAGAAGTGCAATAAAACGAACGGCCATGATGATGGGCTACGCATTGTCGGCTTCGACCGTGATGGGTGTTATGAATGGCTGTAAGGCAGATACGGTAACATCAGAGGCAGGTTGGAAGCCAGCATTTTTTGATGCAAAAGAAACGGATTTATTAAAGATGATAACAGAGCAGATATTGCCAGCTACGGAAACACCTGGTGCCAATGATGTTTTTGTACATCGGTTTATAGATCAGATGGTTTCGGAAGTTTATACGCCGGAAATGAAAGAACGTTTTAGAAAAGGATTAACAGATTTAGC
>JALZUU010000536.1 GCA_023300665.1 Saprospiraceae bacterium
AATCCTTCTGCATAGCTTTCTTCTTCTAATTGCATTTTCAACTGATCCAATGCTTTCTCACTATCAGACTCATATTCGTAATTTTGCTCTTTTAAGTAACTTACAAATTGATCAAACTCCGTAAATTTAAAGTCTTGAGGCGAAGCCAAAGTTTCTTTACCCATTGTAAATTTAGTGGTATAATCAAAGATCATAAATTGTCTCTGTAGACTATTTAAAATAGCTGCATTCATCGCTTTATTAACTTCGATGTCTGGCTTTACTCCACCACCATCTAATACTACCCGACCACTTCTCGTCTTGAATTTTGTACGTTGATCATCTGGAATATTAATCGGTGTACCATCGCTATAACTAACTCCTTGAATACAACGTCCACTAGGAACATAGTACTTAGACGTCGTCAATTTTACTTTAGAATTATATCCTACATCACGCGTCGTCTGCACCAATCCTTTTCCGTAAGAACGTTGACCGATCAAAACTGCACGATCTAAATCTTGCAATACTCCAGAAACGATTTCAGAAGCAGATGCCGATCCTTTATCAATCAATACGACCATTGGAATATTTTCATCTACTGGTTTGTTGAGTGTTTTAAAACTACGATCCCAGTCCACTACTTTTCCTTTTGTCGTTACTACCAATTCATTTTTAGGAATAAAAACATTAGAAACATTAACCGCTTCCTGCAATAATCCACCTCCATTGTCTCGCAAATCGAAGATCACGCCTTTAAGATTAGGATTTTCAGATTTTAGCTTTTTCAAAGCATCTGCCACATTCTTACCTGCATTACGAGTAAAGGTGGTTAATGCGATATAACCAATTCCATCTTCTACGATCCCAGAATAAGGAACATTTGGTACAATCACCTCGTCACGTACTAAAGTGATATCCATTGGAACTGATTTGCCAGGTCGCTCAATTTTTAGCTGAATTTCTGTTCCAGGAAACCCTTTTAGGAAGTTACTGATTTCGTCAGTAGATTTTCCCTTAGTCTCTTTTCCATCAATTGCTAAAATTTTATCTCCTGCTTTTAGACCTGCTTTTTGAGCTGGACAATTATCATAAGGTTCGATAATCGTAGCGTAATCATCTATTTGACGAATAATAGCGCCAATCCCGTTGTATTTTCCATCGGTGATATAGCGAAATCCTTCGATCTCAGATTCAGAAATATAGTTGGTGTAAGGATCTAGTGATTCTAGCATGGCATCGACGCCGGTACGCATCAATTTTGCTGGATCTAAATCATCTACATAATAGGTATTAATCTCTTTGTAAAGATTGGTGAAGATTTCAATATTCTTTGAAATTTCAAAATACTTGCCATGGTCTGACTTAATATTAGACATGGTAAGGCCGGCTAGCAGCACCATTCCTAAAATTTTTAGCCCTCTTGTAGTGAAAATCATATGTTATGTACTTTAGATATCTTATTGCGCATAATGGTTACCTATAAATAACGGTATTTAAGCCCAAAAAGGTGTCTAAATTAGCCATTATTTATGATCTGGTAAGACATTTTAACAATGAAATATACCAATTAATAAAATAATACGGGAGGTTGAGAAATGAATTAGTAATAACTTTTCATTTTTGAATTGACCTTTTACCTTCTAACTTCGTTAAAAAGCCTTCCCGCCCCAATGCGGGACAGGCTGTGATAGCTAGGCTATCCCTACGTTTTTTGCCTCGTCAGAAGACAAAATCTCTAACTCAAAAAATCAACTTATTAATACTTCATTCCTATGGAATTTCTCGGTTGGGGGATTTATAAAAAGGGGAGTTAAATTACTTTTATAAAGACTGCATCAGCGTCTTAGGAGGAGTTTGAAAGGGAGAAGGGAATTTGATATTGAATATATGGTAAAAATAATGCCAAATATAAATCCGGCTTATTCTATAAAAGAATAAGCCGGACGAAAAGAGGAGTCTTATTAAGGAGATTATGCGTGTTCCATGCTGCCGTTAGCAACAGAAACATATAAATTTTTATTTTTTACAATCTCTCGAGAAATTACAATTCGCTGAATCTCAGAAGTTCCTTCATATATCTGTGTGATCTTAGCATCACGCATGAGTCGCTCAACGTGGTATTCTTTTACGAAACCATAACCTCCATGTACTTGTACTGCTTCTACGGTGTGTTTCATGGCTACCTCCGAAGCAAAGACTTTAGCCATAGAGCTGGCCATGGTGAAGTCTCGGTGTTGATCTTTGAGCCAAGCGGATCGATAAACCAACATTTTAGCGGCTTCGATGTCTGTGGCCATATCTGCTAATTTGAAGGCAATTGCTTGGTGTTGAGCGATTGGTTTGCCAAAAGCTTCTCGCTCATTGGCGTAAGCTGCTGCCAATTCGTAAGCACCTCCTGCAATTCCCAAAGCTTGGGCAGCAATTCCAATTCGACCTCCGCTGAGTACTTTCATGGCAAATTTAAATCCGAATCCATCTTCTCCTAAACGATTTTCTTTAGGCACCTTTACATCCGTATACATAATAGTATGTGTATCCGAAGAACGAATACCAAGCTTATCTTCTTTTGCACCAATATTTACCCCATCCCACTGCGCATCCACAATAAATACATTGATTCCTCTATGTCCTTTATCTACATCACTTTGTGCCACTACCAAATGAATCCGAGAAGTTCCACCGTTGGTAATCCAGTTTTTAGTTCCATTTAATAAATAATGGTCTCCCATATCAATGGCCGTTGTTCGCTGACTAGTTGCATCACTACCTGCCTCTGGTTCAGAAAGACAGAAAGCACCGATATATTCACCTGTGCAGAGTTTCGTTAGATATTTTTGCTTTTGTTCCTCGTTACCATGCTTTTCCAATCCCCAACAAACGAGGGAATTATTAACAGACATGATGACAGAACAAGAATTGTCGACCTTAGAAATTTCTTCCAATGCTAAAACATAAGACATGGTATCCATTCCGCCACCTCCATATTTAGGATCTACCATCATGCCCATAAAGCCAAGTTCAGACATCATTTTAATTTGTTCGGTTGGGTATTCCATTTTGGAATCGCGCTCAATAACGCCAGGCTTACACTGTTTTTGTGCAAATTCTCGTGCCGCTTCTTGTACGGCCAATTGTTCTTCTGTGAGTTCGAAATTCATAATTGGTATTTAATTTTATTGGTCTACGGCAAAGGTGGAATTAGGTTTTAGAACATATTTAAAAAACATTTTAGCGAAATTACGCTAAAATGAGGAAAAAATAGCATTTTCTGGTGTGGTTTTACGGAAAGATGATGGAAAAAGACCTCTCTCATTGCTTTGGAAATCGAGCGCTATACTTCACCAAAATAATTCCTGCAATCATTAGAAACCCACTCAGCATATAAAAAGGATATTTTACGCCGATTCCTGTCTGAAAAAATGGAATAGAGAATATGGCCAAAAAGAATATCCTAAACATAATATTGCTGAGATTAAAAATACTAATAGATCGACCAAATACTTGATTGGGAATTGTAGAAAACAAATAGGTGGTCCGTAAAATTCTAATCCCTGCATTAGTGATTCCAAGAATTAATAATAGAATAAAAAACAACCAAATACTCTTTCCAAGCGCTAGCATTAAAAATAACATTCCAGTTAAAAAAGTCATGATAATAATACCCGTTGGAGGACTTATTTTTTTGAAAATTTTTCGAATCGCTAATCCCGAAAAAGCTGCACCACTGGCGTAAAATATTTCCGAAGTCGCATAAACATTTGCCCCAGCTTGTAGATGTTCACTCGCATATAACGCTCCTAAAAAGAAAGCTTCTAGTAATACTGCTACAAAAACAGTATAAGAAAATACACCAAATAAAAACAGGTAAGGATTTTCGCGCAAATATTGGTAGCCCGTAGTAATTTCTTGCCAAACACTCCCTCGCTCACGCCTTCGTGCATGTAAGGATTCATAACGAATAAACCAAATAATTAAAAAGCTAACAAAATAAGTGCTCGCATCCAATAAAAATATTTCATGGATTTTCCAGGCTGCAATATTAAAAGGCCACTCCCAAGTCATTCCAAAAAACTGGGTCGTTCCAGTAGTTGTTCCTTCAAGTAATAGCGCGGCACCTGCCCCCGCTAAAATAGAGGTCAACTGTCCTTGAATTTCAAGATAGGAGGTAATTTTACCATAATATTTTGGCTCAATTATCTCTTGGACAAAAGCATATAAATTGGGATAATGAACGGCATAATTTAAGAAGGTCAATACAAATATCGCCGCAACAAATTGCCAAGGTAAAGCGCCCCATTGCATTCCTAATATACCAATCAAAAATATGATTGTACCACAAATAGTCGTTAGAAAAAGAAAGATTTTACGCCGATCATAACGGTCCACCATCGTTCCACTATAAGGAATCCAAAACAAACTAACTAGATTGGTGACCATATATACCAATGCAAAGGAGGCCATTTTTTCCTGCTGTGCAAAGTACCAGGGAATGGCCAGCATACTAATACCTTGCGCCATTCCAGAAATAGAATTCGCTAAAAAGAGCAGAAGAATCGCGCCGGTATTTTTCAATCGAGCACTTTCATCAATGTTCGGAAGGCAATATATTTATTAGGATATCGAGTGGCCACATCTTTTTGAAGTGCTTTAGCGTGATCACGTTGGTAAGTTTGAAAATCTTCCATATTTTTAGAAAAATACTGGAAAGAATAGTTGATTCCACCATCTTCATCATCATGAAGAATTTCACAGATTTTATGGTCAACAAAATAACCCGTTTTCATCACGTCAGGGATATGTACGGTTTTCATCCAGTTCAGCCACTCTTCAGCTACCACTTTATCTATTTTGATGGTTACATTATATAAGATCACAGTAAGTTAAGTTTTGAGTTAAGAAACCACAGTTCCAAATTATTGGATGTCGTCGCCACGCAATCGTCGAAAACGCTTTCGGGCTTCAACGGCTAAGGTACTACCTGAAAGATCAATAAACAATGTTTCGTAGAGTGTTTTTGCTTTTTCAGGATCATTGAGTTGTAGTTCATATAATTCTGCCAATTCAAACATCGCATTATCTCCACGAATGCCATCTAGATGGTTGTCTACGATCTTTTGAAGAAAATCAGCTGCTTGGGTATATTCCCTTTTCTTCTTATAAATTTTAGCCTTTACATAAAGAATATCATCTTCCAGTGCATGTGCTGGAAAATCTTGATTGAGCGAATCTAATTTAGTAAACGCGTCTTCAAATCTATTCTGAAAAACCAATAAATCGGCATCGGCATAATATTCTAATGCCTGCGTAGTGGTATCCAGTCCAGTATTATCCATAATAAAAATAGAAAGATCCAGCGCATCATTTGCGATCAGCTTACTTGTTGATGCTTTTAAAACATCAAACTGGGTTTGAGCCCACTGAAACTCACTGGTATAATAGGAGAGTTTGGCGTTTCTGAAACGTGCTTCGTGTCCCAATAAGTCATCTTTAAATTCTTTATCTACTTGAGAATATAATAAGGTAGACTCCCAAATTTCGCCTTTCATTAGGTAGAAATCTGCAAGGCTAATTTTCGCACGGGCTTGTACAGGACGCTTAACTCCTGGGTAGTTAATTAACTCATCTAATAATGCAATTGCTTTATCTAAATCATTTAGATAAAATGCTTCCAAGTCTGCTAGTTCTGTAATGATGGTAGCAGAAGTTTTATTGCGACCAAATTCATTTAGAAAATTATTGTACTGTAATTCTAAATCTTCAAGATCCGCTTTTTCATAATCAAACCCTGCTACGAGTTTGCTACGACGGACGCTCAGGGCTTCTCGTTTCGCTTCTACATAATAGGAAGAAATTTTTCCTTTTTCGGTTACAATATAATCATAGGCTTCAATAGCAGCATCGTAGTCTTTTGCGTTTTTAGCAATCTCTGCCAAACGATAAATACGACCTCCATTTTCATCTAATTGACGATCTAGTGCTTTGACTTGTCGAAAGGCATTGGTGTAATCTTTATTTTGAATAAAACTCCAGATCAGTAATTCATTATTGTGGGTTGCGTCTTTGTCTTCTTGAATTCGAGCATAAAGCTGACCTTGTAGTTCCATATACTCGTCAGGGGTTAGATAGCGCTGAAAAAGGGTTTTCATACTATTTAAACGACTTGGATTATGATCTAAACTACTGAGATAATTATCGATCATTTTTTCGGAGTGATCTCCTTTTCTTCGATAAAGGTCTCCTAAATTATAGGCGAATTGTTTTTTATCTTTTAATTTTTCTCCACCTCTCTCATAAGTTTGGATGGCAAGATCGTATTTCTGTAAATTAGTAAAAGCATTGGCCAATTTTGTTATTTTAAAACGGTCTGCTTCTAATTTATTAATGGCTTTTTCGTACTGAGCCTTGGCATCATCATCCCGATATTGTTTTTCAAATAAATTACCATAAGTAACATACAGCTGCATGTTATCAGGTCTCGCTTTGATTTGTTTTTTAATAATTTGCTCACTTTCGTCGTAAGCCTCTAAATAGATGAGCGATTCAATATATTTATTGAAATAATAGTCATTGCTATTGTTCTTTTCATAAAGAATTTTAAAAAGACTACTGGCTTTTTCATACTCTCCATTCTGAAAATATTGTTGTGCCAATTGAGGGTCTTGGGCCTGCAGGCTTAAAATACCGGAAAAAAGAACAACTAAAAGTAATATAACGCGCATAGGTTCAATAATTTTGTACCTATATCAAACGTATTGAGACGCTAAAAGTTGCCCAAGTAGAGGTGTCGACGTACAGATGTGCGGATTATTTGATTTGCGGATATACGAATGAAATCTACCTTCCCAACTCATTAGGAAGGCAGATTTATCAAATTAATTCAATTTATACTTTACGGGTAGGTTAAAATAGACTTTTACTGGTTGGTTTCGTTGCTTACCTGGTGTCCATCTTTCGGGTAAATCATTCATCTTTTTAACTACACGCATCGCTTCTTTTCCGCAGCCTCCTCCTATTTCTTTAAGAATTTCAGGAGTTTTTACGTTGCCTTGCTCGTCGATATAAAATCGAACAACCACCGTTCCTTCAATTCCTGTTTCGCGAGCAATCGTCGGATAATTTATTTCCTTATAAATATATTCTAGCATTTTTTTTTGGGCGCAAGCCTTTCGTATAGTTTTGTCAGTTTCATCTTCACAACCCGGAAATCTAGGCATCTCTTCTACTACCGTATGTACAATTTTTACTTCCGGTTCTATTACTTCTGGTAATGAAGGTGGTGCCTCGGGTACTACTTTCTCTATTATTGGCTTTTGGGGTACTATCGGCAATTCAGGTTCTATTACTTCGGTGTCGACAAATTCGATATCATCGGCTGTTTCATCGGCTTCTATTACTTCAGGAATCAATTTTGGTGGTGGAGGTGGCGGAGGAGGTGGTGTTGACTTTTGATCCGTCCGAACGGTTACCTCTAATACATCCATATCTTCAATCGAAGATTGATATTTAGGCTTTTCATAATCATAGGTAGTCCAACTAAATGCTAAGATGGTCATAGAAAGTGCGGTTAGTAATCCAATATTAAAAAAAGTACCACTCATTTTAAAAGTATTTACCAAGGCATATTTATTTCGCTCTAAGAGATTTTGGCTACCAATTGGTACGTTCTTTTTTTGGTATTGGATATATTTTCTAATTCCAAAAATAAAGGTCAGGATTATTCCAGAGATGACTAATAGCGATAGGAATAGTGCATCGCCGGTGACAGCAATAAAATTCATAACAATATTTTTAAGGGTGATAAAAGAATACTGTTTAGGGAAACAGTTGTCATTTATATAGATGCAAAAATTCTAAATTATGGTGGGAATGAACTTTTTATTTTTTAGAAAAAAATTATTCTAATCGAAATTTTATCGGAAGATTATAAGCTACCTTAACTACTTTTCCACGTTGCGTGCCTGGTATCCATCTTTGTGGCAAATCTTTCATTTTATTGACCACTCGTAATGCCTCTTCACTAAGACCACCACCAAGATCTTTGAGAATTTCTGGATCTTCAATTTCTCCATTTTTATTTACGTAAAATCGAACCACGACGGTTCCTTCAATTGCTATTTCGCGAGCATGCGCTGGATAATTTATCTCCTGATAAATATATCCTAGCATTTTTTGTTGTGCGCAGACTTTTCGTTCTCCTATATCAGATACTTCTTCACAACCAGGAAAACGAGGCATCTCTTCTATAATAGATCCAAAATAGCAATTGATTTTTGGCTTCACAGGTGATGGGGTTCCCTTTTCAATTACTCCTTTAAATAAAAAAATTAAAGCAAATCCTATAATGGCAAATAATAATAAAGTGATTGCTTTACTAATAGTAGAAATAAAATTTATCATGATAATCTGTTTAGAAATATAATAATTACTTAAAGAGATGCAGAAAATCTATGCTAGGGTGGGTTGAGCCACTAGTATTTTATTCGTTTTTTCAGAAAAAGCAAAAAAAATTGTCTAGACGAAACGTCTAGACAATTTTCTTAAACCAATATTAGAGTTCTGTTACTCTAGGCGGAATTTTACTGGAAGGTTGAAATAAACCTTTACGGCTTTTCCACGCTGTTTTCCAGGAGTCCATTTTGAACCCATGCTGTTCATCATTTTAACAACACGCATAGCTTCAGCACCTGTTCCTGCTCCGATATCTTTAAGGATTTGTGGTTCTTTTACAGATCCATCTTTATCAATATAGAAACGAATTACTACAGATCCTTCAACACCGTTTTCACGAGCGATTGCTGGATACTTAATATTTTTATAAATAAACTGCAGCATTTTCTGGTCAGCACATGCTTTACGTTCCGCTTTTGGTTTGTCTTCACAACCAGGGAAACGAGGCATCTCTTCCACTACCGTAAAAATTTCCTCTACTTCAGTAGGTGGAGGTGGCGGAGGTGGAGGTGGCGGAGGCGGCGCTTCAACTTTTTCTGGCTCCGGTGGCGCTTCGACCACAGTTTCTTCATCGACACTGTTGTCAACGAATTCAATTTCCTCTTCCTCTTCAATTTCTTCTTCAGGTACTTCTTCAATAACTGGAGGTGGTGGAGGTGGAGGTGGTGGAGGTGGTTCGGCAGTTCGAGGTGGCTCGATTTCGATATCTTCATCTAGCTCTAGGGCACCTTCAGGGATGATTATTACATCCTCATAAGTAGTCCAGCTAAAAGCCAAAATAGTGATAGCGAGTGCAATCAATAACCCAGTATTAAAGAAAGTTCCGCTCATACTGAAAGCATCCACTTGTGGATATTTAGTTCTTCCAGTTAGTGGGGACTTATTGGGTTGATTGGCATAGGCCTCTCGTAAATCCGAATTTCCACTACTTTTAAATCGCCCTTTGATCAAAAAGATCAGGCCTACGACAAGTAGCAAAAAGCCGAATAATAACCCGACTAAGGTACCACCTGTTACTGCGATGTCTGACAACATAGTTAGAAATTTTTATGAATAAAACGTTTAAATAAATATAGTCCTAAGAATGAACCGATAATATTAGCAATAATATCCGGTATCTCAAAAAATCTACCGGGGAAAAAGGTGTATTGGACCACTTCCATACCAATTCCATAGATAATACTGACTCCAAGTCCAATAATGATCCCTTTTTGCTCTAAAGATAAGGTTCGATTATGGGTAGAACCTAATAATAAAAGCATACAGAAGATTCCATAAACTACTAAGTGACCTACTTTGTCCAATGAAATCAAATCCCACCAGCTAGCAGGCAAATTGATCCCTCCGGTTGTTGATAGAAAAAGGATCAGAAAACTCCAAAGAATAGCTGGAATATAGTATTTCAAATTATTGATCTTGAGAAGTACCTTCGTACGTAAAACTTTTCTAAAGTTCCATTAATTGGCAACTTTGGACATGTTCTTATTAATAAGATGCTGAGCAAATTAATTTTGGTGGGTAAAGAATAATTTTTTTTTATTTTTTTCTACCCCAAAATTTTAAATGCTATTTTTTAACTGACTAGACTAATATATGCGGCCGAGTCCATTAGATCTTCTAGTTCAGAGAGATTGGTTGCTTTGACCTTCACAATCCAACCTTTTCCGTAAGGGTCTTCATTGACCATGGTTGGGTTATCTCCTTTATTTTCATCCAATTCTTCGTTGAATTCGATAATTTCACCAGAAATAGGCATAAATAGGTCAGAAGTTGTTTTTACAGCTTCAACGGTACCAAAGACATCATCTTTTGCGAGTGTTTCTCCTACGGTTTCTACCTCAACGTATACTAACTCGTCCAATTCTTTCTGAGCAAAATCGGTAATTCCGATGGTAACTACCTCTCCTTCTACGCTTACCCACTCGTGGTCTTTCGTATATTTTAATTCTTTTGGTGCATTCATAATTTTTTGTTTTGATTGCAGTGGTTGATTTAGTTAGTTCTTTTAGAACTATTCATCTAAAATGATGATTGGCCCAAAAATATATTTTTTTGAGCCAATCACAAACTTATATTATACCATAAAAATTAATTCATGGAAATTTCTTCCTCTTGTTTTTTCAAAAAGTCTTTTACCCATTCTGTGGTAACAGATTTTGGTCTCTCTAATGGGAACCCAAGGGCACGAGACCAACACATTGCAGATAATACGCCAAGCGCACGAGAAACACCAAATAGTACGGTATAGAAGCTGTATTCTTTAATACCATAATGTACTAGAATAGCACCAGAATGTGCATCAACGTTCGGCCATGGATTTTTCACTTTACCAAGTCCTTTCAATATATCAGGAATCACATCGAAGCATTTCCATACCACGTTGACGATATCAGAGTCTTTAATATAATCTTCCGCAAATTTTCGTTGAGCAGTAAATCTTGGATCTGGTTCCCGAAGTACTGCATGTCCGTAACCAGGAATCACTTTACCTTC
>JALZUU010000537.1 GCA_023300665.1 Saprospiraceae bacterium
AAACCAAAGCTAGCTTATAAAGGGCTTTTGGCATTTAGCTATTGGCTATTTGCTTCACGCTATCGCGATAGAAGAGGATGAGCTAATGCTAATTAGCGAACCCGAAGGGGCGGGGGGCCAAGCCAAAAGCTAAGAGCAAATAGCAAAAAAATCAGATCAACTCAAATCTTAAAATTCAACCCAATATTCAACTGAAACTGATTCCGAAGAAAGTCTGTTTGAAATTTATTGGTTCTTTGTTGACTTGTGGTAAACCCTGGGTTTAAGATTTGCGTTGTTCCCCACCCAATATCTAATAAAGTAACTCTTGAAGAAATCGTGAGCATTAAATTTTTATTTAAAGTAACGTTATATCCTGTATTCATACCTATTCCAAGGCAAAGACAATTTTCCCTAATTGGAAATTGAGCTGTTGATCCTGGAGAGGTTTGATTAGAATTATAGATCAGTGAAGCGGAAGGCCCCATAAAAAAACCATCAGTTATATCGTCCGTTAAACCAAAAGAATAATTATAGAGTAGTTCGATTGACCTACGTTTATTATTAGAGCCCTGTAATATTTCTTCGATAATAAAAGTTGAATCTAGGCTAGTCGTAGTTCTTGTAATTATGTCGTTTACCTTATATCCAATCAGTTCCAGCTGCAGACTTTGCTGTTTATTCTTTTTTATTTTGGAAAAACCTAGGTTTACTAAGTTAAATCTTGTGTAATTTTGATCAAATGTCTTGCTACTTAATAAACCACCTTGAATGTTTAAATAGGATTTTGGTTTATCCTTTTTTTTACGTTTTCCTTTTTTTTGACTGTAAGCTTGTGAAGTGAATAGTAAGCAGAAGGCCAATAGTAAATATCTCATGTTTTATATTTTTTTCTAAAGGTAAGAAAAAAAAGAAGTAATAAAAAATTGTTGAAAATAATTTATATTGTTATTTAGTTAGAGAAGTCAACTTGTTATTACTCAATAAACCTATTCAGTAACGCCAATACCTTTTCATTTTTAACCGCTTTGCAATTTCTAAAGTTGAAATCCCGGTTTCCATTTCTCTGAAAAATGGTCATTGCTTAAGAACACAAAAATGACCAAGAAATATTTCCACCATGGAAGATGGAAAAAAAAATACTGCGATCTCTCTGAGATCGAAACAACGCCACGCATGCTTCGCGGCTAACATACTTTGATCTCTCCGAGATCATCGTTTGAGAATTAGAATGACCGCAGGACTATGTTCCGTACTTGATTCGGAAGCGGTCAAAGTATGTTAGTTAGCCAAAGGCGAATCCACGATTGAAGATCGACCACAGCGTGGTCGTAGTATTTGTTTATTGGCATTCATTCGCTTCCCCAAAATAAAAAATGTCCAGCAGTTATCAAAACCACTGGACATTTCCTAATCAATCCTCTGTACTAAAAAGCACGATTAGCATTGAATATGCAATATCGAACATTCCGTATTCAATATTGATTTTTGTAAAATCTTCCTATAAGAAAAACAACACTCCAGCCAATCCAACACCACCCAACACAATCGTGTAAGGAAAAGCCATCCACATCATTTTGGTATAAGACAATCGGATCGCAGGTGCTAAAGCAGAAGTCAATAAAAACAAAAAGGCTGCTTGTCCATTCGGTGTTGCCACACTAGGAAGGTTGGTACCTGTATTGATCGCAATTGCCAGTTTTTCATATTCTTCTCGAGTGATGGTACCCGCATCAAAAGCAGCAGCTACCTCATTGATATAAACCGTTGCCACAAAAACATTATCACTAATCATGGATAATACTCCATTGGCTACGTAGAACAACGCTGGTTGCATAGATTTCTCTTGCATTAAAACATAATCAATGATCGGCGAAAATAAATGTAGATCGTGGATCATTCCTACAATCACAAAAAAGACCGCTAATAGGGCTGTAAAAGGTAGCGCTTCTTCAAAGGCATGTCCAATACTATGTTCGTCGGTAATTCCCGTAAAGGCCGTTTGTAAAACGATTATGGTCAATCCAATCAATCCAACCGGAGCTAAGTGTAAAGCCAATGCGACGATTAAGAATAGGGCAGATACCGCCTGAACCACTAAAGCCCATTTTTCAGCATCCGTTCTTTTTGCATCCTGCTCTTCTAAATAACCTTCGATGATTCCTCTTACCTTGTCTGGTAACTGCTCTCCAAAACCAAATTTTCCTGAGATTTCTAATAAGACACAAGTTAATAATCCAGCTGCTAAAACAGGCATTGTAATGGGGGCCATGGCATAAAAGAATTCCATAAAATGCCAACCTAATTTATCTCCAATCAACAGGTTTTGTGGTTCTCCTACAATCGTACAAACACCACCCAGCGCCGTTCCAACCGCACCATGCATCACCAAACTTCGTAAAAAGGATCGGAATTGCTCTAAGGTATCACGGCCCAGTTCTTTTCGATCAGCGACCCCACTATCATCAAAATCTTCATCACTCGAATGTACTTTATGATACACCTGATAAAAACCGACAAACACCCCAATCAATACCGCAGTTACCGTCAAGGCATCCAAAAACGCACTTAAAAAGGCGGCGATAAAGCTAAAAAGCAAGGATAAAACAACTTTAGATTTTACTTTGACGAATATTTTTCCAAAAACAAACATCAACAGCGGTTTCATAAAATAGATACCAGCTACCATAAAGACCAAAAGGAGAATTACCTCTAAATTGGCTTCAATTTCATGATAAACCGTGCCAGGAGAGGTTAGACCCAACAAAACTACCTGAATGGCAATTAACCCACCCGATTGGAGTGGATAACATTTTAAGGCCATCGCCAAAGTCATGATAAACTGACCAATAATGACCCATCCAGTCACTACTTTTCCTAAGGTTAATAATAAAATTGGATTTAGTATTAAAAACGCAATCATGGTTTTCTTTTGCCAATCCGGCGCGGAGCCTAAAAATGAGTTATATGCCTGCATAAATCAGTATTTTTGTAGAAATTTTATAGGTGATTAAGAATGTTTTCAAAATGGTTTTGACAATTCTCTAATTTAGCGTGTAAAATTAAAATTTTATTTAAGAACTTAAGAAAGTGAGTGGTATTTTTATTAAAGAACTTTATTTATTAATAGTGCGGTTTAATTAGAAAATTGATCTAATACACATTTTCTGCTGGTTTGCCTGTTTGCTTTTCTTCTTGCTTCTGGCTAAGTTGTTCAATTATCAGAAAAAACTGCTACACTTTTCCCTAAAATAAACAGCGTGCATATTTTTTAATATTTTACATTTTAATTTATTTTTCTTGTTCCTTTTTTTGCAGAAAAAAAACGAAACCAAAAAATCTGCCGCCTGTCGCATTTTTCGAATTCGGCACTTTTAATAAAATATCAAGCCGAATAAACTCGCTTTGAAATTCTGTTTTTAATAATAAATCATTGATTATCAGTCATTTATTTTTTATTTATCAGTTGTTTGGCTCACACAGTATTCGTCTTAAGATATTTTATGCCAGCACTTCCGCTTTG
>JALZUU010000538.1 GCA_023300665.1 Saprospiraceae bacterium
TTTAAGTGCGTTATATCCATCGTATAAAGAGACCCGTGTTGGTTCATCTTTTTGAATAGATAATACGAGCGCTTCTAACTCCGATTGGATGGCATTCACCTCTACTACATCTGGCATTTCCACATGGATCATCTTAGTTCCTTGATTCGTTTCCAATTCAAAAACGGGTAAATCGGCAGAAATGTCCACCTTACCCTTATCATATAAACGCACAATTTGGGCTTCTTTGTCTAAAAAGTCCAAACTTATATAGGCATCTTTTTGAAAAAAGCGCAGTTTACGCATTTTTTTGAGTGAAATTCGGCTTGCAGTCAAATTAGCTACACAACCATTTTTAAATTCTATTCGAGCATTAGCGATGTCGAGTGTATTGGTTACTACAGCTACTCCACTGGCGCTAATCTGTTTAATAGGTGAATCCACCACACTTAAGACGATGTCAATATCATGGATCATCAAATCTAAAATAACGGATACATCTGTCCCTCTAGGATTAAAAGTCGCCAATCGATGTCCTTCAATAAACATTGGGGAAAGCGGTGTATCTTTTAAAGTTAAGAACGCAGGATTAAACCGTTCTACATGTCCAATTTGGACTTTAACGTTTGTCTTTCGCTCCATACCTAGCAAAGCAGCGGCTTCTGCTTCAGTATGGGCTACTGGTTTTTCAATAAAAAGGTGTTTGTTTTTCTTCAGTGCTAAACGAGCTAACTGAAAATGCGTGGTCGTTGGGCTAACAATATCTACTATATCAACAGCCTCCATTAATAATGCAGGGTCTTCAAATCTTGGGATCTTGTATTTAGTGGTCATCTCCTTGCTTCGCTCCTCATCTGGATCGTAAAAGCCTACCAATGACAACTCCGCTATATTGCGAATGCATTTTAAATGTATTTCTCCTAAGTGGCCGACGCCGAATAATCCTATTTTTAGCATATTTGGTATTTAAAAACCATTTGCAAAATTAACAAAATGGAGAAGTAAATAAGGCCCGTTAGCTAATAAAAACGAAGAAGTTGTCTAATAATTCTAAAAGCAATCAATTTTTAGGAGTGATTTAAGTCTTTTTGAACAGTTTTAGATAAAAAAATTGCCTTCTCTTAACGGATGTTAAAAGAAGGCAATAAATATGAGTCAATGTTATTTTAATAGAATTCTATCTCAGCAGCGAAACGTCGCCTGAGAAGTTCTTTCTAGTTCCATCTTCAAATAATACATCTACTGAATAGATATAAACGCCAGTGCTGGCTGGTCGACCTCTAATTTGACCATTCCAACCAAAGTTTTGTCGTAATGGATCAATTTCTAATTCTTCATACATTTGACCTCCCCATCTAGAGAAGACTCGAACTGCAAGTATCTTATCTACTCCTGGTCCTGTAAAGACTTTAAAACGATCATTTTCGCCATCTCCATTAGGAGAAAATGCATTTGGAATATAAACAGGCAAGGTTTCCTCAACAAACACCGTCACCGTACCTTCTCCTGTACAACCGAACTCGTTTTCAGCATTTACCATGTAGGTAGTTGTTTGCCAAGGACGAACATAAGTAAGGAAAGTATTAGAATCTGGTGGTGCTACAGAAGAGTTAGTCGACCAAACAATATCATTAACTGCTTGATTAAATCCAGTGATCAATTCAACACTATCTCCAAACGCTAAGAATTGATCTGGTCCAAGATCAACAATTAATTCTTCTGGTTGACCAACAATAACCGTATCTTCTGCGATACAACCATTGGCATCCGTAATCATGGCAACATAAGTACCAGCAGTCATTCCAAAGAACTCATTGACGATAAAAGAAGTTCGCACATCAAAATCATACATATAATCTCCTGCTCCTCCTTGAACATTTACGAATGTTACTGCACCATCATTTTCTCCAAAACAAGTTGCATCAGTAATTAGAAATTCAGCAGTAATAGAGTCTGGCTCCGTTAAGAAAATTGAATCGGTAGAAATACAAGCATTTCCATCCGTCATCGTTACATGATACCATCCTGTTCCTAAGTTAGAAGTTTCTGCTCCCACATCTCCATTACTCCATTCGTAGCTATAAGGTGCGATACCATTTTCTGGCTGCACGAATAATGTACCACTCGTTTCTCCAGGACAACTGATTTCATCTACGATACTAATATCTGGTAAAATATCTGGTGTACATTTACAAAGTACGATGTCCGAATAGATGACTGGTGAACAAAGTGTACCATCATTTATTTCAAAATAATAAGTATCACCACTATTCAATAGATCACTTGTAAAAACATTTCCTATTAATGTTCCTGGCGATCCTATAACTTGATAAAGTAGTGAATCACCACCTGTTATTTCAAAACTAACGGTATAAGCCGTACCTTCATCATTACAAGTAGTAACAAAATTAATAGTATCAGGACGTTCTAATACGTTAATCGTAATAGATTGTACTCCATCAAACACATTACCAACACAATTCGGCGCATTGGTTGTTTGAATGCTTATTAAACTATAAGTAGTTGTATCGGTCGGCATTACTGGAATGCTATGACCATTATTAATTCCAACAAGATCAAAAGTACTAGCCCCATCTGTATAGCTTACATCAAAAGGACCAACCCCTGCTATTTCAAAACTGATCTCATGGCCATTGCCTGCACAAATAGTACTGTCTCCAACAATATTAATCATCGGAATTGGCGTAAAGGTTACTGGTTGACCAATGGCAACTTGCAAGCAAGGATTCATTGTACGATCTAAAATCGGAACACCAGAACCATTATCATCACCCGCTACCGCTGAAATATAGTAAACTTGTCCATAAACCAGCATACTGTTATAATTAAATTCTGGAACGGTATTGACCAATAAAATATTTCCTAATTGATTGGTACTTCCATCATGCAAAACAAAAGCAAAAGCATCATTTCCATCTAATACAGGTGTTCCAGTATATGTTCCTATTGCGGTCGTACCATCACAAACTCTAACGGTATCTCGATCCATCACAACCGTCTCCGTCTCACAATCACAAACATGAACTCCTTCGACTGTAAATGGACTACAATTATTCACATCATTTATTTCAAAACTATACGGAGTTCCACTTGGAATAAAATCACTGGTAAAAATATTGGTCACAGCATCATAAGTACCTAGCCCAGCTACTGTATAAGTCGCTGGATCACCTAAATTAATAGAGAAGGTTACTTGGTATTCTGTATTCGTATTATTACAAGTCGCTTGAACATTTTCAGCGACTGGACTTTCATTGATCGTAACCTGTCCAATTCCCGTTCCTGTACCAGAACAAGCTGCTCCAGTATTATCTGTAATCGAGACGATCGAAAAGGTTGTATTAATTAATGGACTCACTGCCGCAGTGGCATTGTCCGAAATATTATCTAAGGTAAAATTATCTGTTCCATCTGTGTAAACCACATCGAAAGGACCAGTACCTTCTGTGAAATTAAAGGTTAAGATCGCATTTTCACCTTGACAGATAGCTTCCGTTCCACTGATCGATCCAACTGGTGCTGCATAAAAAGTAACTGGTACACCAGGACTGATTGTAGTACAAACATGTCCTAGATCAATCACTCCGGTTCCATTATTTTGTCCCGCAATTGGAGAAATATAATAGGTTACTCCAGTCACCATACCTGGCAAGAAATTAAAGTTTCCGTCGGTATTGATATCTGAAATATCACCTAATGTTCCGCCTGCATTATCGTGTAGTACAAATCCTAGAAGATCATTCGTAACTAGTACTTCATCATTTTGGTGTAGGCTAAGCGCCGCAACTGGTGTTCCTTCACATACTTCGATAGGATTGGATAAATCCATTGTTCCTGCTTCCGTACTACAACCACAATTTCTTACACCTGATACAACCACAGGAGCACATCCACTATTATCTGAAACAGTAAAACTGTAAGCAACACTATTATTTATGAAATCACTGGTAAAAGTATTTCCTGTTAAGGTACCATTACCCATAACATTGTAAGAACTTGGATCACCACCTGTTATTTCAAAACTAACCGTATATCCGGTCGCACTGGCATCACAAAGTTCATCTATACTGATGGCAGCTAAGGTTGGATAATGCGTAATTATAGCAATACCATTTACTATTCCATCACAAGTATTATCATCTTCAACCGAGACCAAACCAAAAGTAGTTGTCTGTGTAATATTTACATTTTCAATATGTCCATCATTGACTCCCGTAAGGGTAAAGTCACTGGTACCATCAGTATAAACAACATCATAAGGTCCACTACCTGTAAAGTTAAAAGTCAAATCTGCTGATCCATCTCCACAAATGGAAGTGGTTCCAGTGATGGTAGCCGTTGGAATATCATGTACCTCAATCTCAACTGGACTTCCAACAATATCACCTGGACATCCTGTAGCATCCGTCAATGATACGATAGAATAAGTGGTATTTGCATTTACGGTAACTAACTCCGTAGCTCCATCCATAACTCCTGTTAAGGTGGTATTGGTTGTTCCGTCTGTAAAAACGACGGTAAACGGTGCGACACCATTTAAATCAAAAAATAGCGAAGCCTCCTCACCTGGACAAACGGGACCGTCCCCATCAATTTCTCCTACTGGATTATTGGTTTCTGTTACGGTAATCGTGATAATCTGCTCACAGCCACCAGGTGACTCTGCTCGCAAATAATAATCTCCTGGAATTGTCACAATGGTATTATTTAGTGGAAGAATACTAAGTCCAGCAAAAACAATATTATCGTAGTAGTCCAGTACTACAAGATTAGCATTATTAGCATCAACGAATGATACAGTATCTAAATCTACAGCACCACCAGCACACATAAATGGTTGATTGGTGATCGTAATATCTGGTCTTGGTTCGATAACCACGACAATGGAATCTACATCATAACAACCATTAGCAGTTTCAAATCTTAGCCAATAAGTACCTCCTGTTGACACTACTGGAGAGCTTAATTCATTAGACATATTGACCGCATCAAGGCTATCTGTGTAAAAAGTTTTTGTACC
>JALZUU010000539.1 GCA_023300665.1 Saprospiraceae bacterium
AATTATGAAAAAAATTGGACTATTCTTAGCTTTCTTTTGCTTTCTTTTTGGAAACTTAATTGGACAGAACTGTGGGGAATGTATGGTGGAATTACCAGTCTTACCGGAAGACACCCTTTTTCTTAGCCCGATGTCAGATGGAATGGTTGGTGCGAGTTATTCGGATGCCTTAAATTTTAGAATGCCGAAGACTACCACGCCCGTCAACGCGATTGATCCGGGTACTCCAGCAGGTTTGGATATTGAAGAAATAACATTGATTTCTATTAATAATTTACCGACTGGACTTACTTGGGAAACATCGCAAACTGAATATTTTCCAAACGAAGAGACCGATGGTTGTATTCAATTTTGTGGAACACCGTTGGTAGCAGATACCTTTATAGTAGAGATTGCAATCGCTGCAAGAATTTCTATTATCACGCAAACGACTTCTTTTAGATTTACCATGGTGGTGAATCCTGCAACCAGCAATACAGCAGGTTTTAGTTTATCAAATAATATTAGTTGTGGTCCTACAGAAGTAGAAATTACCAATAATATTCCTTCCAATGGTCAAAGTGGGATCAGTTATCTTTGGGATTTTGGAAATGGAAATTCTACCCTTAATGAACAACCTAATTCGCAGACTTATACCGAACCTGGTGTTTATCCCATCACCTACCAAGCCATTGTTGATACGGTTGGTTTTTTATTGACGAGTATAGAAGTATTAGAATCTGGTTGTCGAGATCTTCCTAGTTTTCCAACTTTTAGTACGGCGCCAGATATGAATATTAAAGTCTTAGATGCGGAGGATAATATTTTATTTTTAACCCCTAATTATGATAATACTTTCGCGCCTATTCAAGCAAGTACAAACCTTAGCTTAGACGAACAAACTTATCGAGTAGAAGTGATCGATGATGATGGTGGATTAAATTTTGAAGATGATGAATGTGGGGTCGTTGCGTTTAATCGTTTTACAACGGGTGATCTTGTAATTGGTGATTTGACGGTACGATTGACGATTATACATCCAGTGGATACCGTTAATTCTATTGACTCAGTTATCGTTTATACAGTTCCTGAAACACCAGAAATTATTGCATTGACTAGTACGGAATTATGTAGTGGTCAATCAGTTATTTTAGAAACCAATTATCAAGAACGGGTACAATGGTTTCAAGATAGTATTTTGATTCCTGGTGCGACGGAGTCTCAACTAGAAGTAAACGAAGCGGGCGAGTATTATGTGCAGTACCAGAGTGAAGTGGGTTGTCCAGCTAGCTCTGAAATGCTTACCGTGATTTTATTAACCCCGCCGGCTACTCCTGCTTATGTTAATGAAGAGAATCTATTAACGCTTTTTAATTCTAATAATTTACCTGAAGATTACATCATTACTTGGTTACTTAATGGAGAAATTTTAGAAGGAGAATTTGGAACGTCTCTATGTATTTTTGAATCTGGAAATTATACTTTATCTCTATTGGATGAAATGACAGGGTGCTCAAATAGCTTTACTTTGAACGTACCTTATGATCCTGCTGCGCCTTGTTTGACGACAGATGTTTCTGAAAATAGTCTTGCAGAATTAAAGATTTTCCCAAATCCTTTTGATCATCATCTAACCATTCAGCGGAATGAATTAGGAGAAGAAATGACGATTCGTATTTTTAATGGAATAGGGCAAATCGTTTTGAATCAACAATGGCTGCCTGGAATTAATCAACTGAATTTAGACACCGAAACTTGGGAAACGGGTGTTTATTTAGTAGAAATAACGACGACTACCGAAAGAACGGTAGAAAAAGTAGTTCGATTTTAACAAAATGCGCTAAATTCTGTTTATTATTTGGATAAACAAATCTAAATAATAAATGGAATTACAGCAGGACGTAGATGTGACTTTGAGAAGTCGGGTAAAAAAATTATTAGAAGGACTTTCCGAAGGATTGTACGAACGAGAACAGCCGATGAATTTGGCTTTTCTAACCGCGGTAGCAGGGGAGAGTATCTTCTTGCTGGGACCTCCTGGGGTAGGGAAGAGTTTGATTGCTCGACGATTAAAATTTGCTTTTCGTGATGGTATTTCTTTTGAATACCTGATGAGTAAATTTAGTACACCAGACGAGATCTTTGGACCCATTTCTATTAAAAAACTAAAAGAAGAGGATCAATACGAACGACTCACTGAGCGCTATCTGCCGGGTGCCAATATTGTTTTTTTAGATGAAATTTGGAAAGCAGGACCCGCTATTCAAAATGCATTATTGACCATTCTAAATGAAAAAATATATCGGAATGGTGCCGAAGATATCGACGTAAATATCCGTGGAATTATTACCGCTTCTAACGAACTACCACCTCGCAACCAATCCCTCGAACCTATCTGGGATCGCTTTTTACTTCGATTAGAAATTGGTAATATCAAAAAGCGCAATCAGTTTGTAGAAATGATCGTAGACACCCGTGATGTTTACAAAGATGAGATTGAAGAGGAATTAAAACTAACCAATGCAGAATTGGACGAATGGTCTGGAATCATTGATCAAGTTGAAGTGCCTGCTGAAGTATTAAATACCATTCAATTGATTACTGCAAAAATTGATGAATATAATAGTCATCCCAATCACGCAGATAATCCGATAAAAATTTATGATCGTCGTTGGAAAAAAAATGTACGACTACTTCGAACTTCTGCTTTCCTTAACGGACGGAAGAAAGTAGATTTAATGGACTGTTTCCTGATGGAACATTGCCTTTGGAATTATCCGGTGCATCGTGAAGTCATCCGTGAAATGTTGATCGATGCGATTCGTAAACATGGCTATACGATGGTGGTCAATCTTCAAAATTTGAAAAAAGAGGTAGCGGATTTTGAAGCAGATGTAAAAGAAGAAACACAAGTGCCTTATGTTTCGACGATCGCTCAATTAATGCCGATTAATGAAAATTATTATAAAATTGATAAAAAGGTAAATCAATTTAAAGGCAATATGATGACGATCGAACAGTTTCGAAAATTATCCTTAGAAGATTATCAAGTAACTAATTATTATGACGAAGCTGAAAATCTAATCAACCGAATTAAGACCAAACGTGGACTCTCCGAAAATACGATTGATGTTTCTTATAATGATACGATTTATACTTTTCCTTTGGTAACCCAACAAAAAGAATCAACTGAAATTATTTTTAAACAACCACATAAAGTGATCACCAGTTTTTGGGATGAACGCCTTGAACAGTTAAATAAGTACATCGCTGCACAACAAGCAAAAATCAGCGAAAACGCTCCCGCTGAGATGAATCACTTGACTGGAAATTTATTCGTTGATAAAGAACGCGCCGAAATCGTACAAAGTAATTTAGAAGAGGTAAAAGCTGCTTTGGAGAACCTATCACTTCGATTGGAGAAATTGGCTTTTTCTTACCAAAAAGAAAATTAAATGCAAAAGGATACAGCGGCAATATTGGAAGAAGAGTATGAACGGTTTATCGAATTTGGCAATCTGCTAGATCGAAAAACTCGGAAGTATCTCGTGGCTTATTTTAAACATAAATTAGATGGGTATGCTTACGATAACCCTAAGATCAACGATCAGTATTTTGAATACTTTATATCAGCTTTAGACGATATTTTTAGCATAGAAGATTTGTTGCTGCTTTGCGAAAAAAATGAATTGATCACCAAACAAGTCGTGCTAGATACGTTATATTGGATTCGTAAAACATTTAAAAAATTAGCCACCAAACACCCTTATGATACCGAAGTAGATCGACTGTCTGGTTGGTCGGTAACGCCATTAAAAATCTTTCGAATTCGTCGTGCGCACTTGATTGCTTTTATTCGAGAAACCTATGCGCGTGAACAGTTGGATATTGATTTTTATGATGCTCAATTTAATACTTATTTTCAAAAAGAAGAGGGG
>JALZUU010000540.1 GCA_023300665.1 Saprospiraceae bacterium
GCTGGTGACTATACTGCAAACATTGCAGATGCTAACGGTTGTTCTACTGAAGTGATAGTAACGATTTCAGAGCCTGCTGTTCTAAGTGGATTATTCAATATTGATAATATCACTTGTAGTGGTAGCAATACTGGAATGATTGAACTTTCTGTTTCAGGAGGATCAGCACCTTATACCTACAATTGGAGTAACGGGGAAACTACTCGTAATCTTACCAATCAAGGAGCAGGTGTTTACAGTGTAACGATTACCGATGCGAACGATTGTGTTATGGAGGTTTCTGGAGAAATCCTTGAGACAGCAGAATTAGAAATTGAAACACAGAGAACTGAAAATGTAACTTGTGCAGGAAATGCAGACGGATTAATTGATATCACTATTATCGGTGGTACTAGTCCTTATAGCTTCAACTGGAGTACTGGTGCTAGTAGTGAAGATATTTCAAACTTAAGTGCTGGAAGTTACCAAGTAACGATTACAGATGCGATGGGTTGTGAAGGATTTTACGAAAATGTAATTTCAGAACCTACTCAATTAGAATGTAAAGCTACGATTCTTGCAGATCTAACCACTCGTGGAGGATCAGATGCTAGTTTATTGGCTTCAGCATTAGGAGGAACAGCACCTTATAGTTACCTATGGAGTACCCAACAAACTACTGCTGAAATTAGTGGTTTGAGTGCAGGTTCTTATGAAGTGGTAATTACAGATGAAAATGGATGTCAATGTGAGACAACTGTCGAAATTAATAATCCTGCCAGAGTCGGTGACTATGTTTGGGAAGATACAAATGGAGATGGTGTACAGAATAATGGCGAGCCTGGTATTGCAAATGTAGAAGTTATTTTAACTGGTACAGATGTAAATGGTGACAATGTAAGTCTTACTACCTCAACAGACACAAATGGTCAATATGACTTTGATGGTTTGTTACCAGGTACTTATAAGATTAGCTTTGAAACACCAACTGATTTCGTTTCTACTCTAGCGAACGTCGGAAATGACGCATTAGATAGCGATGCTCAGAATGGCATGACACCTGAATTCACTATTGAATATGGTGACGAAGATTTAAGTTTTGACGCAGGATTTTACAATCCAGTTAATATTGGAAACTTCGTATGGTTCGATGCAAATAACAATGGTATTCAGGATGTAAACGAAGCAGGTGTAAATGGTGTTATCGTTAACTTATTTGATTTGGGTCCAGATGAGACTTTTGGGACTGGAGATGATGTTTTAGTCGATACACAAACTACAGATACAGCTAATGGTGCCGACGGCAACTACCAGTTTACTGGTCTAGCTCCAGGTAAATATGCTGTACAATTTGTATTAACTGATTTATCAACTGAATACGAATTTACTACCGCTGGAGTCAGTGGTAATACTGTAGACAGTAACGTAGATCCTGCAACAGGACTGACAGAAACTATTATGGTTATGTCTGGTCAAGCAGATGACAATAGTATTGATGCTGGTTTAGTTCAAGCTTGTGACGTAACAGCAGCCTTTACTACACAGCAGCAATTCTGTGAAGATGAGTTAGCTCAGTTTACTGCAGAAAACGCTGGTGTAGGCGCTACCTATGAGTGGGTCTTCTTTAATGGACCAAGTAATACTTCAACATTTATTGGAACTAGAAGCGGAATAAATATACCATTCCGATTTACTTCTCCAGGTGACAAATTTGTTAAACTAGTAGTTACTTTACCTAATGGTTGTCAAGCGACTGAAGAACGAGTAGTTAATGTAGGAGAAAATATTTCTAGAGGAGGAACCATTGGTTCAGATGAGGAAAATTGTGGAGCTTTTGATCCTGCAATTATCACCAATGTAACCAGTCCTACTGGTGGAAATGGCAACTTTGAATTCCTTTGGATGCGAAGTAACCAATCTACACCACCTACTAGTATTCAAGATCCAGCATGGGAAATAATTCCTAATGCAAATGGATTAGATTACGATCCAGAAATGATTGAAGAAACTACTTACTATATCCGTTGTAGTCGAATGGAGTACTGTTCAAATTACATTGGAGAGTCAAATGTAGTAGAAAAATCAGTTAATGGTAATCTTGTTTCAGAATTTACTACCGATGATTTTATTTGCTGGCATAGACCAATTGAATTTATTGCTGACTTGCAAGAGCCAGGTATTACCTACCAATGGTTATTCTTCAAAGGAGTAGATCAAACTGGTACTTATCTAGGAGCTAGAGAAGGCGCAGCAATTGAATTTACTTTCAATGATGCAGATGCACATTACGTACAATTAGAGGTAAGCTTACCAAACGGTTGTACTGGAATATACGGAGAAGAAATCTATGTAGATGGTTTCTCAAGAAACTGTAGAGACACCATCGCCTTATCGGTTGTTACTGCTCTAAATTTTGATGCTCAACCTAAAGATGATGGAACAGTATTTTTGAATTGGGAAATCTCTAATGAGCCTACCGATGTTCAATACACTGTAGAACATTCTACAGGAGAAGATGACTTCGAAACTATAGGTAATGTGAAAGGTGATTTTTCTGAAAACTATGATTTCGTAGATGATGCTCCGATGTTTGGAATGAACTACTATCGTTTAAAGTATGTTTATGCAGATGGTACCATTGATTTTTCTGATATCAGACAAGTAGTTATGCGATTTGATGATAAGCAGAAAGTCAATGTTTTCCCTAATCCAACGCAAGATGTTACGCGTTTAAGATTAGCAGAACCAGACGTTGAAGATATTACGATTGAATTAGTTAACGGACAGGGAATTACTTTAGAGAAAGTAGTACTTCCTGCCGGTGAAACAGATGTAGAGTTCGATTTAAGCATGTTTGAAAGTGGACATTACTTTATCTACATGCAGAACAAGGGTAAAAAATCATTACTAAGTCGAGTTATGAAAATAAACGATTAAAATTAGTACTTAAATTTTTACTATATATTTTATAAGGACTGCCTAACGGCGGTCCTTTTTTTTATTGAAGTTTTTTTTAAAAAAAAGTCAGATGAGAGAAAATCTATATGGTATCGTATTTGTCTATAAGAGAACTGTTATGCTTTCCGTAACAATTCTCTGACTTTTTGCTGCCCCCATCACCGTCCTCCTTTGACGATAATTGATCATACGTACTGACACTCCTAGGCAAACAACTCTTTAACATACCCATGAATCTAAATCACCTTAAATGAAAAGACGTCAACCTAATGTTGGTATTTACCAACAGAAAAGACGAAACTTTCTTACCACTTTTTTTACTTACAACTTATTCCTTACACTATTTCTCTTAAGCTCTTCTGAGGCTTTTTCACAAAATGTTCTTTTTGACCGTACCATCGGCCAGACAGAACATTGTAATGGAGCTGTAACTTATTCCTTTTATTTAAACCTAGACGGTATCCCTACCGAAGAAAAACTCTACCAAATTCAAAACGGAATTATGGTGGAATTTGACGATGGAACTGCTCGCATTGTAGGTACTGCAATCAATAATATTCATTCTACCCAAACTTGGGATATTGATGTAATATTAGGAGGGCGAACTTTCACCGCTCCAACAGGGAGTCCCAAGGACCATAATTGCCAACCTACTGTAACAGATGACTGGTATTATTATACTAGCACTACTGGTGCTTTAGTAGGAGGTGGTGACTTTGAGGGTGCTGAAATTAGCATAAATCGGAGAGGACCTTCTTTTCAAATGGGAACAGGTGCTAACGTCAACGAAATCAACAATACTATGTTTGATGGATGTGGATGGTATTTTTTAAATTTTGTTAGCCAGCCCAATAATGGTACAACTATCGATGGTACAGACGGAGACTTTAATTTTAATGTCTCAGGTGTTCCGATGACAGAAGATCAAAGTTGTGGTGGATCTATTTCTGATTTCACTTTAACCAATGGAACAGAAAGTCTTCCATTGATAAATGGTGGTATTTATACCGTTAGTGAATTACCAGTAGGAGCAGAATTACTAGCAGAAGTAAATGGTTCACATGGTAGTTTAAAATTCGATGTAAGTGGAATATTAAACATTCAAAATCAATTACCATATAGCTTGAGTTGGAACCCAACTCCAGGTAGTTATACTATTTACGCTCAATTGTTTTCTGAAGATGATTTAGCAGGTACTAGTTGCGACGATGAAATTCTGACTATCACAATTATTCCTGATCCAGTTACACCACCAGCAATGGTTGCTACGCTAGGAGAAGATGTATCTTTATGTGAAGGTGATACCATTACAATTTCACCTAATGTTGGCAATCAATCTGATTGTGAAATATTCTGTGCTGCAACTGGAAGTGATCTGATTGCTCAATATGACATGAATGATTGCGCTGCTTTTACAAATGATTATTCAACTTTAGTTTACACAGAATTTGATGCAGCAGTTAATTCACTAAATTGTGCTGAAATTTCTACTAGTAAAATATATAAATTTCAAGGAAGTCATTCTTGCACAGATGATAACGCTACACAAAACGCCGGAGATGCGGTATGTGTTGGAATGCCTGATATCAATACCTTTGAAGCAAATCATCGAGAATCAGTTCGTTTTGATGTAACTGTTGATCCTACAAATGGTCACGCTGGCTTAACGGGTTTAAGTTTTCTTGAACTAGCGCCAGTTGATTATTTATGGTCTGCAGAAGGACTACCATCAAATACTGGTCTAAATAATTACCCAACTAAATTTGGTATCCGAATATTAAAATCTGGTATAGAAATTTACCGTACGGAAGATATTCCTACTTCTCAAAACTGGGAAACACAGTCTTTCGATTTCATTGGCAACAATGATTTTACGGTATCAAATATTACCACATTTACCGTTGAATTACTTGCATATGATCTAATAGGCAATGGTGCTGGTGTTTCAGCTTGGGATATTGATGATTTAAAAATATTTGGAGGATGTTGTACACCTAATATCGATAGCGATCTTAGCTATGCTTGGTCAAATGGTGCTACAACAGAAAACATTGAAGTTACCGCAGCAGGAACCTATCAAGTAACGGTAACAGACTGTGCTGGTCTAACAGCTGAAGATGAAATAGTGATAACAACGACTACTATTAACGCAACTTTAGACGCAACAAATGTAAGCTGTCAAAATGATACAGATGGAACAATAACGACAACCATCAGCGAAGGTCAAGCACCTTTTTCTTTTCTTTGGAGTAACGGTGCAACTACTGAAAATTTAACAGCAGTTGCCGCTGGTACTTATAGCGTTATCATTACAGATGCAAATGGTTGTGAATATACTGACAATATTGAAATTACTCAACCAGAACAAATCATTGTTACCGAATCAATTACTAACTTAAATTGTAATGGTGATCAATCTGGTACGATTGACCTTTCGGTCATTGGTGGAACACTACCCTACGCATTTAATTGGAGCAACGGTGCTACAACTGAAGATTTAAACGATCTTCCAGCAGGTAGTTATGACCTTAATATTCTAGATGCCAATGGATGTCAATTATCTGTAAACTATACAGTAACTGAACCAACAGCATTAGAACTTACTGGAACAACGAATTCAACTTTGTGTGCAGGAGATAATAGTGGAAGCGTATCCGTTTCTGTTATTGGAGGTACTGCTGACTATCAATATCTATGGAGTACTGGTGCAACTGAAGAAAGTCTAACCGATTTAGCTGCGGGTACCTATACTGTTACTGTTTTTGATAATAATAATTGTCAAAATAGTCTTACACTGACTGTAGATGAGCCAACGGTATTATCTGCTAATCTTAATACAACGGAAGCAATAGCTTGTGCCGATGGAGCCAACGGTAGCTTAGAAGTAATCACTACCGGAGGAACTGGAAATTATACTTATCAGTGGAGTAATGGAGAAACCACTTCTTCCATTACTGGATTAGCTGCAGGTACTTATACCGTAACTATTTTTGATGAAAATAATTGTAGCCTAACAAGCTCTATTATGTTATCTGCTCCAGAAGCCGTTAGTGTAAATTTAGATTTAGTAGGAAACATTAACTGTAATGGCGACCAAAATGGCGTTGTAGAAATTACTACTACAGGTGGGACTCAGCCTTATACTTTTGCTTGGGATAACGGTGCAACTACCGCAAACCTATCAGGTGTTGGTGCTGGAACTTATGCCTTAATAGTAACTGATAATAATGGTTGTAGTACTGAGATCAATACTACCATTACAGAACCAACTGTTTTGGAGATTGTCGAAGGAGATATTGTAAATGTAGATTGTATCGGAGAGACAACTGGAAATATTTATCTAATTGTTGAAGGTGGAACAACACCTTATACGTTCAATTGGAGTGATGGTTCTACCAATCAAGACTTGAATAATGTAGCAGCCGGAGAATATGCAGTAACTTTTACAGATGCGGCAGGATGTAGTGTAATTGAAAATTATACGATCAACGACGGTGCTGTTTTTGAAATCGAATCATTTGATTATTCATCATCCGTTAGCTGTGCAGGAAGCACTGATGGATTTGCAAGCATTATAGTAACAGCAGGTCAATCAATTGACGAAGTAATTTGGAGCAACGGCAGTACGGAAGAAAGTCTTGTTGGGCTAGCTGCTGGAACTTATTCAGTTACTGTTTCTAGCTTCAATGGCTGTGAGGCTATTGGTAGTATTGAAATTACTGAACCAGCTATTCTCAATACACAAGCCACTGCAACAAATCAAATATCTTGTCATGACAGTCAAGATGGTAGTGGTGAACTTTCTGTTACTGGTGGTACGGCTCCTTACGCTTACAACTGGAGTAACGGAACAGACGAAGCAACAATCAGCAATTTAACTGCTGGTACTTACAGCTATACCGTCACCGATGCAAATAATTGTCAAACAATCGGAGATCTTACTCTTACTGCACCAGAAGCAGTAACTGTAATGTTAGATACAAAAACAGATGTAACTTGTAATAGTGGAAATGAAGGAAATATTGCAGTAATCGCTACTGGTGGAACTGCCCCTTTATCCTACGAATGGAGCAACGGTGCCATCAATGCAAACATTGATAATTTAGTAGCAGAAACTTATCTATTGACGGTAACGGATGCCAATGGTTGTAGCAATACATTAACCGTTGTAATTGACGAACCTGTATTATTATCTGCTACTGTTGAAGTAACCAATACTAGTTGTTTTGACGGTCAAGACGGAACTTCTATCGCAACAGTAAACGGAGGAATTGCACCTTATACTTTTAATTGGAGTAACGGAGCAACTACAGAAAACCTAACAGATTTAGAAGCTGGAACCTACCAAGGAACTATTACAGATGCTAACGGATGTACCACTGATGTGAATTTTGAAATTACAGAACCAACAGCTATTGAGATTATTTTAGATCCAATCATGCCAACTTGTAATGAAGGTAATGAAGGAAGTATTAATCTTACTAGCAATGGTGGAACAGGTGCGCTTAGTTATCAATGGAGTAATGGTCTTACGACTGAAGATCTTCAAGATCTTACTGCTGGTACTTATGGCGTAACTGTAACAGATGAAAACAACTGTAGCTCAGAAGCATCAATAGAAATCGTTGATCCTGCAGTACTATCCTTAACGGCAAGTACCAACAATGTAGATTGCGCAGGAAATAATAATGGTTTGATCAATGTAAATATGAATGGAGGAACAACACCTTATACTTTCAACTGGTCAAATGCTGAAACTACTGCAACTATTGAGAATTTAAGTGCTGGTACCTACGACGTTACTGTAACGGATGCCAATGGATGTTCTGCAGATGGAACTTATGAAATCACTGAACCAATTGCCTTAATCGCTACTACGGAGATTACCGATGTACGTTGTAATTCTGGTAATGATGGATTAATAGAAGTAATTGCTTCTGGTGGAAGTGCACCATATGCCTTCCAATGGAGTAATGGAAATAATTTAACGATTAATGAAGGCCTAGCAGCTGGAACCTACAGTGTTACGGTTACTGATGCTAATCAGTGTAGCTTTATTACAACTGCCATAGTAAACGAGCCAACGGCTTTGAATCCATTTTTATACTATAGATCAAATGTCACCTGCTTTGAAGGAAGCAATGGAGCAGTTGATGCTGGGGCCAACGGAGGTGTAGCACCTTATACTTTTGAGTGGAGCAATGGTGAAACGACTAGTCAACTTGAAGATATAGCAGTAGGAGATTACGAAGTGACGGTAACCGATGCGAATAACTGTACGATGACGTTAACTACGACCATTGAGCAACCTGAAGAAATAGCAATTAATGTATTCAGTATCAGAAGTCCAAAATGTTTTGGTGGAATAGATGGATCAGCTCGTGCTTTTGTATCTGGTGGAAATGCACCTTATGTAATAGACTGGGATAATGGACAATCTGGTTCTTCCGTAGTAAGCCTAGAAGCTGGAATGCATACGCTGACCATTACTGACGGAAGTGGTTGTATCAAGACTGGAAATTTTGAAGTAACAGAAACACCATTATTAGAAACGGAAGGTACGGTATCTAATACCACTTGTCATGATTCTAATGACGGAAGTATCTCTCTTTCTCCTTTTGGAGGAACAGCACCATATACTGCTAGCTGGAGTAATGGACTCAACGGGCTATCCATTGGTAACCTATCAGCAGGTAATTATGATGCGACAGTGACCGATGCAAATGGCTGTACAGTAACAGCTTCCTACAATGTTATTGCTCCATTCCAGATATTTCCTAACCCAATGATAATTAGCGAAACCTGTGCTCATCCAGGTGAAATTAACTTAGAGATGTTTGGAGGAACCGCTCCGTATACTTACTTGTGGAGTAATGGAGCAACTACTGTTGCTATCGGAAACTTAACTGCTGATTTATATTCTGTTACAATAACGGATGCGAATAATTGTGTATCCACCTTTGGATATAATGTTCCAGGTTACCAAGAATTAAACCTTGGAAATGTTAGCAATAACCCAGTACGATGTAATGGTGAAAACACTGGTTCAATTATTATCAATACCAATGGTGGTTTTGCTCCTTATTCTTATGCTTGGAGTAATGGATCAACTGAAGCCAACCAAACGAATCTAACTGCTGGCACCTATAGCTTGACTGTTACTGATACAGAAGGTTGTATTGTAGAAGAAAGTTTTGAATTAGGAGAGACAGATGCAATTACTGGAGATATTACGATTGTAGCACCAGTAAGTGCACCGGGTATGAGTGATGCAATAATTGAAGCAACTATTAGTGGAGGATTTCCTGGGTATACTTACCTATGGAATACTGGAGCTACTACTGCTATTTTAGAAAATGTTGCAGCAGGTAACTATACAGTAACCGTAACTGATCAGTTTAATTGTAATGAGTCATTTACGGTGACGGTAGCGGAAGGAGTTGATTGTGAAAATGTAGTTGCTATTATGAATTTAGACAGAAGCTTCTGTCAAGAATTTGCAGCAACTTTCTCTGCAGAAGAAATTGGATCAGATGTTACCTATGATTGGGCATTTTTCAATGGACCAGATAACAACAGTACTTTTGCTGGAACAGCGACAGGATCACGAGTTGATTTTACTTTTGTAGAAGCTGGAGAGAAGAGTGCTTACTTAACAGTAACTACTGCGAATGGTTGTACTGCAACTAGTGCAGAAGTATTGACTATCTCTGAGAATTTAGTAGATGGAGGAATTATTGGAAATGATGAAACTAATTGTGCATCGTTTACCAGTGAAACTATTCAAAATATTGAATTACCAGGAACTGGTTCTGGAGATTATGATTATTTGTGGATGTATAGTTTTACGAATATTGCTCCTACGGGAATAAATGATCGTAACTGGGTAGTGATTCTCAATGCGACCGATGCTAGTTATACACCAGGAGATATTGATGTATCAACTTATTTTGTACGATTTAGTAAAGGTTCAGGTTGTAATGATTTCTTGGCAAGTTCTAACATAGTTGCTAAAGAAATAAATGATCCAGGTATCACAGCGGATTTTGAAGTAGACCAAGCACTTTGTTTAGAAACAGAGATTAGTTTTTTAGCGACAGATGCTGGCCGTGATGCGACTTATAGTTGGAATTTCTTTGGCGGTAATAATCCACGATCAAGCTACCTTGGATCTCAAAATGGTCAATTGGCTAGCTTTTCTTTTAGTAACTCGGGAGAAATTTTTGTACAGTTGTTGATTGAGTTACCGAGCGGTTGTATTTTAACAAAAGAATCCGTGTTAATCGTAGAAGAAGCAGGCAGCAGTGCTTGTGAACCTGAGAATAGTATTGTAACCATTCAAGATTTTGGTACGATGATCGACCGATTTGACAACTCAGTTGTCTTTTGGACAATTGGAGATGAGATAGCAGATGTACAGTATGAGATCGAAAGATCTTCTGATGGAGGAAATAGATTTGATATTATCGGTGCAGTAAGTGGAAACCTTACAGGTGACTATCTTTATACAGATCCAGAGCCATTAAGTGGAACGAGCCACTACCGATTAAAGGTAATTCACCCAACGGGCGAGTTAATCTTTTCGGAAGTCGTAGCACATCAGATTGAAGGAGAGGTTGAAGGATATACGTATCCTAATCCAGCAACTACTTCTACTTTCTTGAGATTGAATGAACCATTGGTATCTGATACACAAATGGAATTAACTGACAACATGGGTAATATTATTGAGGTCAAATTTGTATCTGCTGGTACTTCAGAGATTTTCTGGGACCTAAGCAGATTACCAGACGGTCAATATTATATTTATTCCAATGATCGTGGACGAAGAACGTTAATTTCTGGCGTAATGAAGTTCAACCGATAATTGGTACTGATTCCATGAAATAAATAACCTTTTAAATAATTTGAAGAGATCATCCGTAAGGATGGTCTCTTTTTTTATTTAAAATTGGACTTTAAGAAAAGAATAACATAAATTGTAAATTCACACTAAAACCCCCTATATCCATACATAACCTATCTTTTAAAAGGCCCTGACTCAACCTTATATATAATTTTTATTAAATTATCGATATAAAAGGGTACCTTTTCCAATTTCAGCGCGTCTAAACAGCAACCCCTCCTTATTTTCCTTTATTTTGAACCATAACCATAATAAAAGTATAGACAAACACGTACCTATTATGATGTTGTTTAAAATTTATCCCTATGAACATAAAACAGATATTCCTTACCCTGATAGTACTTTTTGCTATTAATTCAGTGGCTACAAGCCAAGTGAAGAAGCAATACCGTGATGACGTACATAAGTCTACTACTGTTGTTATCAAAGAAAACGATGCGAATGACCTTGACATTCTAAATAGTCAATTTAATCTAGATGATTATAAGGTTAATGAGCAAATAAAAATTACTACTGACCAGTCTTTGTCTTCCGCTCCTAATACTTCCGAGAATGTTTCTGGTGGTCAATCCATTCCTCCTACTGCTCCTGATTTGACTAGTGCGACAGCTACGACTAGCTATGAACGCCCAAAAACGAAGATGAGACGTTGGTCAGTTCGACAAAAAAAGGAAAATACAAATACAGAAGCGTTATTGGAAGATGCCACTGAAAAAGAAAGTGCTCAAGAAGCACCGATTACCGTGGTAGAAAAACCGTCTCGAACAAAGACCGTTAAGAAGGTTAAAAAATCCAGTGGTAAGAAATATCAAAAAAAGTCAAAAAAAGTCAAAAAGAAAAGACGGAATAGAAAATTCAAAAAACGTAAAGTAAAAAGAAATAAAAAGCTAGGATGTTATATATTTTAATTTTTCCGATATTTTTTTAGCACGACTATTGATTAAAAGAAAATAAGTACTTAAATTAGGAAAAGATTTACCCCCTTCCCCAGTTTATTCAAACAATACTTTATAATCCACTGTATATGAAGCATCTCAACCTAAGACTATTGTATCGTTACGCTCGCGTAAAATGGAACACTAGTTCTACTAAATCAAAAAAGATAAATGGGTCTTTTCAAGAAGAAGATACTACTATCTCGGAATTTGATCACAATCCTTTACATGGAATTGATAAACGTTTTCGAGACCAGAGTTCTTTCTAATTTTAATAATCTATTTTCCTCCCCAGGTTCTAAATTGAACTATTTTCTATTCTTATCTTGCACATCATTCTAGCCTTGTCTATCTGTTCTTAGATAGATCTATAAGTTAATGCTTTAAATTCTATTTTTCTAAGTAAAAATTTCAAATAAGAGTAGTTTTTTCACTTTTATCTTCAAAAGATTGCCATCTTAAAATTCAATCCAATAACTGTATATCCTACGAAGCTTCTTAAAATGCTTTGATTATCCTTTTTCAATTCCTATATTTACAAGTATTATTGAATATTTAAAACCATAAAATATGCGTTGGCAAGATAAAGAAAGAAGTAAAAACGTAGAGGATCGTCGTGGTTCTGGCGGTGGTGCCCGAGTAGGTACAGGTATCGGAATTGGAACAATTATCTTATTAATCTTGGCCTTTTTTTTAGGAGGTGATCCAGGGCAAATTCTTAATCAAGTTCAACAACAGCAGCAACAAGCCCCTACCCAGCAAAGGGCTGAAATGCCAGGACAAGACGATGAACTCGGTCAGTTTGTTTCTGTCGTGCTTCGTCAGACTGAGTTAGTTTGGGACAAACTTTTCAGAGAACAATTAGGCAAACAATATCAAGCGCCAAAATTAGTCTTGTTTAGTGGTCAGGTATCCTCTGCTTGTGGTAGTGCTAGTGCTGCTACAGGACCTTTTTACTGTCCTGGAGATTATAAACTTTATATTGATTTATCTTTTTACGACCAGTTACGTACCCGTTTTAATGCGCCTGGTGATTTTGCCATGGCTTATATTGTTGGACATGAAGTTGGCCATCACGTACAAAATCTATTGGGTATTACTAGAGAAGTACAAGGACGTCGTAGAACGCTACCCGAAGTAGAATACAATAAACTTTCTGTCAAGTTGGAGTTGCAAGCAGATTTTTTAGCGGGTGTATGGGCACATCATATGTATCAGATGGATCAAAATATTTTGGAAAAAGGAGATATTGAAGAAGCTATGTCTGCCGCCGCTGCCGTAGGAGATGACCGTATTCAAAAACAAGCAAGAGGATATGTAGTTCCAGATTCTTTTACGCATGGAACTTCTGACCAGCGTGTTCGATGGTTTCGAAAAGGTCTTGAATCTGGAGATCTCACCAAAGGAGATACTTTTGATGCTATGAATTTATGATTTTTTTACTTACAAGAGAGAGTAATTAAAAAAAGCGGATACTATTCTAAATAATAGTATCCGCTTTTTTTGTTTAAACAATAAAAATCGCTTTATTGTAGAATATTATTAACGAACATTCTAATTCCATTTCAAACGAATGATAACCTCAAAGTCAATTTCCCTTTTCTTTCTTATTTTCTGCTTTTTGAATTTATCAAAAATAAAGGCACAGCAAACCATCTCTGCTACGGTTACTACCACTGAAGAAGTTCCTATTGAATTTGCCAATGTGCTCTTGTATTCGGCTACTGATTCTATTTTTCAAAAAGGAACCATCAGTAATTCAAAAGGTATCTTTAATTTAAAAATTTCACAACCTGGTGATTATTATTTACAAATTTCTGCCTTAAGCTATTTACCTTATCGCAGTCCTATTTTTCAAATAACAGCTACCAATCAAACTTTTACGACTACAAAAATTCGACTTACCAATTTAGCTACAGAACTACAAGTAGTGGAAGTAACCGCACAAAAACAACTCTACGAACAAAAACTAGATCATCTACGCATAAATGTGGCAGACAATCTTGTGGTCAATAACGGAAGTGCGCTCACCGTTTTAAATTCTGCTCCCGGTATAGAAATAGAAGAGATACAAGAATTGATTAGTTTGAATGGAAATAATAATGTCAAAATTGCTATTAATGGTAAAATTCGTCCGGTGCCGTTTTCTGTGGTTCTAGAATTATTAAGAAGTATTAGTAGTGAAAATATTAAAGACATTGAACTATACGCACTTGCTCCTGCTCGATTTGATGCAGAAGGAACTGGTGGAGTAATTAATATTATTTTAAAGAAAAATCCTAAAGACGGGATCAATGGTACTTATAATTTTGGATTTTCTTATGGACAACGACCCAAAACAAATTTATCGGCTAGTTTGAATTTCAATAAAAATAGATTTAATCTCTATACCACCTATTCTATTCAAAGACCTTTAAATACGAGGACCATAACCTATGATCGAAATTTTGAGACAGAGACAGATCAAATAAACATTGTAAACACTAACTTTAATGAAAGAGATTGGTGGCTAAATAATTTATCTCTGGGAGCAGATTATCGAATTTCTGAAAATTCTAGAATTGGAATGGTGGTTCAAGGATATCATCGTTTTACAATTAACAATGCTCAAAACACCAGTATAGAAACTATTAATGGGATTGTTACGGAGGAATTTTCACTTCAAATAAAGGAGCGAAATATCTGGAAGCACGGAGCCATCAACTTAAATTTTCAACAAAAAATATCGGATAATTCTACTTTAAGTTTTGATATTGATTACCTAAAATATAGTAATGACAATCCATCAAATTATTTAACGACTAAAATAAATCCTGATGGTTCTGAAGAAGCGGAGCCAACTATTTTTATTGAAAAGGATTTACCGATTGATATATTTGTAGCACAGGTAACACAGGATTTTAAGGTAGGAAAAAAGGGTCGTTTAGAAACTGGTCTTAAGGGAACCATTTCTGATTTTTTTAACGATACCGAAGTAAGTAATGAATTTTTGGGTTTTCGAACTATAGACCCTGCTTTCAGTCAAATTTATCAACAAGAAGAATCTATTTTTGCTGCCTTTGCTTCTCTACGTATCCCATTAAGTGAAGCACTAGAAGGGAAGTTTGGATTGCGCTACGAGTATACTAATTTAGATTTTCAAATTCAAAATCAACCAGAGCGAACTACTAACTATAATAACTTATTTCCATCCATTTATTTAAGTTATAAAATGACAGAAAAGCAAAAACTATCTGTTTCGTATAATCGTAGAATTAATCGCCCTAGTTTTAATCAACTCGCACCTTTTGTTACTTTTTTAGATCCACAAACATTATATAGTGGCAATGAAAATTTAGTGCCCGCCATCTCTGATTTATTTAAAATAGATTATAGTCTAAATCGATATATTTTCACTTTACAATATACCACCATTAGTGAAGATATTTTCCAATACCAACCTGTTTTCAATGGGATAGATGAAGCTCAAACTTTTACCAGTTTAAATATTCCACAAGTAGAAAATTATTCATTACAAATCTCTTTACCTTTTGAGGTTGGTAGTAAATGGAGTATGCAATACCGTTTTTCTGGTTTTCATGAGCGCGTAAAATTTGCTGAAGATGCTACCCCACTCAGTACTAGTGGACTTACTGTCTTCTCTACTCAAAGAATAAAAATAGATAAAGGGTTGAATTTGGAAATTTCTGGAAATTATAAAACGCCTAGCTTTTACGGAATATTAAAAGTAAGGTCTCGTGGTAGTCTAAACTTTGGATTACAAAAAGTTTTTAAAGGTCGTGGTGGTAGCATCCGATTTTCAGTAAGAGATATTTTAAAAACCAACAACTGGGAATCAGACACCTTTATTCCTGAATTAAATCTTGCTCAAACTAGTGTATTCGATATTGAAAATCCAGTTTTTTCTATCTCTTACAGAAATTCTTTTGGTTCCTCAACCGTACAGAAATCTAGAAAATATGGAGGAGGAGCTGGGTCGGAAAAACGACGGGTGCAGTGATTGGGGGTGTTGTGTTGTTGATTTGTTGATTTGTTGAATCGTTGATTTGTTGATTTGTTGAATCGTTGAATCGTTGATTTGTTGAATCGTTGAGTTTGCTCTAAAAAGTGTATTTCTCGCAGAGTTCGCAGGACCCCGTCCCGTACTTGCTTCGGGAGACGCAGAGACCTTCTTACGTGTATATCTTTTAGCGTGAATAACTTAGATAATTTATTCTTATTAATTAAGATTCAGAATTTCTGTTTTTCTATTTTTTAGCGTAGGCTCATCGTTGAATCGTTGAAGAACCTTAATAGTTTTTTAATGAAAAATTATTAAGGTTCTTCTTTGGTGATTTTAAGGGGTAAATTTCACTCCATTTAAATATTTGGACAAGTGCTTTAAATTATCTTTATCTAACTTTTAAGCTGATCGCTACCCTTCTTCCGTAGCTGGCATCGCTTGCGGAATCTTCTCCACGAGGAATGACGATCAAGCGATTGGCAGCAATTCCGTACTGTACTAAAAAATGCTGAACGGCGGCGGCTCTTTTTCCAGATAGAATGAGATTTCCACTTGCTTTTCCGCTAGGGTCCGTAAACCCTTCTAACTCCGCATACACCTCTGGATATTGATTCATTAGTTGTGCCAATGACTGAATAATTTGCATAGAAGGAGCATCTAATTGGGCAGCACCTAATTGAAAAAATACCAGTTGTCTTTCCCGGCCAGCAATCGCAGTATAAGCGGTAGGTGGTGGTGCTACAACTGTATTGGTAATAATGGTTGGCGGTGCCGGAGTTGGAGTTGGAGTTGGAGTTGGAGTTGGAGTTGGAGTTGGAGCGTTGGACAATTCTGCTAGTTGCAGACGCGTAGCTTCCAATTCTGCTTTTAATTGATTGATAAGATGTGATTCATTGGTATTAGTATTTACAGAATTACTTAGTTTGGCAATTTCTGTTTTAATGGTTAATAGTTCTGCCTTTGAAGCTGCCTCGTTTTGATTATTTTGTTCTGCTAACAATCGGCGCATCTCCGCCATACTATCATTTAAATTTATTATTTCTGCTTTTAATGCTTGGATCTCTTCATCGTTTCCATTCTTGGTTGGTGCAGGAATAATCACTGGTGTTGGTGCGGCTGGTTTTGTAGTAATCGCAGTTTCTTGTTGGCGATTAATAATTGCTTTTAAACTATTGATTTCCGTTTCTAATTTTTGTCTCTCTTGGGTGTTTTCTTTGATATTTTGAGACTGAATTTCGTAAAGCCAGAGTTGTCTTTTATATTCTTCTAGTTCAGAACGATCACTATTTTTCTGTTGAGTCGTCGTTAAATAAGTACGCATAGATTCCATCTCTCGTCGCATCCCGTCGATTTCTGCTTGAGAATTATTTATTCCCGCCGTAGGATTTTTAGTCTCACGAATCTGTTTTTCTATGGCGGTCATAGCTAGTTGAAAATCAGCGCGCCACTGCTCACTCAATTCATTATTATTTCTTGCTTGGTTCGCTCGCAAGCTGTCTAATTCTGCTTGAACAATAGCTAATCGTTGATTGACGACAACCTCATTTTGAGCACGGTCAGATCGTTGTTCCGCCCTAAGATTACCAATATTAGAAGACAATTGGCTAACTTGCCAATAAAGCGAATCAGTACGAGGATCAGCAGAAATGATGAATCGAGGCTCCTCCTTATTCTTATCCAAAGAAACAATCGGCATTGGAGCATTTTCGATAATCTGAATTTCTGTGGTATCAATAATCGTATTTTTAATCGTCAAGGGAGGTTGCTCAATCACAGGATTAGAGATTGCTATCCGATCTACTTCCGTTAATGAATTTTGGGTCGTTGCCAAATCTATTTTTTCTCCTGTATTTGATTGAGGAAAAACTAAGGTTTCTTCTACTTCTTCAATAATCGTATTAGTTGTATCTACCAATTCATATTCTTCCATAGAATTATCTGCTATCACCTGATTAGTCCATGGCAATGTATCCGTTGAAGACATATCAAAATCAGGAATTTCTAATTCTTCGATCTCGTCACTAGGCATCGAAAAAATACTATCTTGTTCAATAATTGGGACTACACTGATTGGATGATAAGTTGTGTCTGCACTACTTGGCAGTTTATTGACTTTTTGAAATTTATCTGTATCATACAAATCACCGATTAAAATAGCAGGCGCATTATATGGTTCATATAATTTCCCAAAATTATAATGAACACTAATTGTGGTCAGATGAATTCGATCTTTTTTATTATCTGTATTCCCTCTATTAGTCGATTCGATTGAAGCAGGGTTTGCTGCGTAGGCTTGCTCTGGAGAATCAAAATCTGTTAAAAAACCCCCTTGGACATCATCCAAATAATCTGTATTAAGTAATCTATATAAAGACTCTATATTTAGGCTGATCCGTTTCGATAATCTAAATTTTAGGCCGACTCCAATAGTTGCATGAAACAAAGTATTTTTATAATTTACGCCTTCAGTTTCTAACGGTTCTAATTCGGTTTCAAAATCACCATCTTGTTGAATAATATTTCCTAGGTCATTTTCATTCTCTGGCATATCTCGGATCGTCTGATCACTCCAATAGTAATAACGATCTCCATTATTCCTGTAAAGGTCTGCATAGTTTTCAAAGGACGAATATCCACCACCAATTAAAAAATAAGGCGCTATCAAAAAATTTGTTGGTAATATTTTATCATTGGCCAATGACCAAACACCAAGTAAACTTAGATCATTAAGTTCGGTCCGAACATTAAGTGAGCGAGTAAAATTCTGGTGATCAGTCACTAAATTATTATTCCAGTCTACTCCACGATCATTGGCTTCAAATGCTCCTCGGGAGGCCATCAATCGAAAAGACCAACTATGGTTCATTCTCTTGGCAATAGAAACACCATAAGACAGATAATCTAAATTATCAAATAAGTTTAGGATCTGGTCATTAGGATCATAAAACCCCCGACTGAGATCGCCTCGATAATTGGTGATTCCAGAATAAACCCCTACATTCCATTTTGAAATATGTTGCTGTCCATTAACAGAGCATGCACATAAAATTATTATTGAAACAAAAAAGATCGTTTGCTTTATCATAAAAATCGGATCTAAAAGGTGAGCAAAAATTATCAATCATAACCTTGGACGAGACTTTATTATTTATCCAATCCAATAGAGAGATTTATTTTAGCACTTAATCCAACAAACGGTCGGAAGAAAACTCGATTTTCAATTCCAGAAACGGTTCCTGTACTTTCACTTTCTTCTTCGAGGGCAGTGGCTCCCGCGTTAAAACGAATAAAGTGAAATAATTTATAATCCAATCCGAGATAAATCGGACGTTTTACGATCGGTCCAGTAATCGTTCCGCGGTCTCCTACATTATTAAAGTTTTTGGTAAAAATACCAAGCGTAAGAGATGCATTACGAAAGAATTTGGGAGCGATCGTACTCGTTGACAAAGGAAAAGCAAAACCTAC
>JALZUU010000541.1 GCA_023300665.1 Saprospiraceae bacterium
CGTAATTTATAATCACAAGGGTCTGGTTCATTTTCCCACCAGTTGCCAGGAGCACCCGGAGGCAACCAACCTTTGGCACCAGAAAAATCGAATCCTGGTTCGTTCCAAATCTCCCAAAATTTCACCCGATGGCCAACGGCCTGCATAACATTGTAAAGATATAACGCATAATAATTATCGTCATTAACAGGAGTTCCATTCTCTCCATTGTCCCAAATGGGTTCATAGAGATTGGCAAACATATCCGTTTCGATACCATCACAATATTCGGTTGGGTCTCGATGAATGTCTGCTGCAAAGCCAACAAAAACGGTATTATCTTCCATTCCAAGTCCATGGAATAAATCATAATTATCGGTAAAGGTGGAATACTCAAATTGAAGACCAAAACTTTCTGGAAGCGTGCCTCGTAAGGCACGGACTCCTACACCAGGTACCCCAGCTGCAGGGTTACCAGCGGCCAAAGCAGCCAGCGTGGTATTGTTCCAATTAGAACCATGATAGCCTGGATTTACCCCAGCTCGAAAGCCACCAGTGTATGGCTCATTGATATCATTGGCCGTGTAATTAACTTGTCCTTGCAGGAAAAAGGGTAGGCTAAAGAATAAAATTAACCAACCTAGGACCGTGAAAATACTTTTCATTAGTAGATATTTTTGTAAATTTTTTTACTAAAAGATAGTGTGTAAATCGTTGAAAATCTGTGATTTAGGCTTTGTTAATCAAATGATGATTGAGGTGTATTGTTGTCGGATTTGATTGGAAAGGGTTGTATGTAAAGTTACCAATAAAATCTTTATTAGAAAAACGACTACCTCCGTTCGAAATTCGAAAATCAAAACGAACAGCGGTAGTCATTTTTAACATGGTGAAAAATTATTAATCTTGGGACTGTACAGTCAAGTGTGTCATTTTGCAACCCGCGCTGACACACTTTAAAAGAACAGTCTCTTATTCTCTAACTTTGACAAATCGTTTTACCAAATTCTGGTGACTACCCGTTGGTAAAACCACGAGATAGACTCCTTCCGCATAAGTTTGGACTGGAATACGTACCAGGTTAGCACCTTCTGATAAGTTGATTTTTTCTCGAAGAATCATCTTACCAAAAGCATTAAAAATTTCTAATGGAATAGCTGATTGATCGACCAAGCTATGAATCGCTACTGTAATTTCAGTAGTGGTTGGATTCGGAAAAATATTGTTGATACTTAATGAAGGTCTTTTATTAGAAATACCATAACTGTTGGCTCCTTCATTCAGGGTGGCTCCAGCATCGACAAAAATAGTCGTTGAAGACAAATCGTTTGAAGAGTTATTGTCGGGTTGGTCTAGGTCTCTTATTTCTGCGGTCAAAGTGGTGCTAGGACTTGCAGCAGGTAAGACGAATACTTCCAATTCAAAACTTCTCGCTTCTCCGGCAGGAAGTGTTCCGATGGTCCAAATTCCTTCCCAATCATTATAATTGGAATTAGGATTATTGACTAAGGACAATCGCCTTGGATCCTCTTGTGCCCCATAATCAAAATCAATGCTTAGTCCCGTAGCGTTTTCTATTCCTTGGTTGATAACGGTTACTTGATAGAATATTTTTGAAAATACATCTGGAGAAGAATTACTTACGCTTAAGTCAACTGCAATATCAACGCCGTCTTCTGTTGGTGGAATATCTGAAAGATTGGCCTCGTCATCTTCCACTGCGTTGGGGCAATTACCATTTCTTGGAGTAGAATCTGAATCGTCTTGGTCTGCTAAAACGACCTCTGCACAAGGATTAAAGTTTTCAGAAAGCGTAAACAAATCAAAAGAAACGGTTGCAGTTCCTCCTCCGTTAATAGAAGGAATACGCCAGGCGCCACTGGCGGCACTGAATGTCCCGCCACCTGTGATGGTTATGGCACCATCTCCTGAAAAGACAAAATTTCCAGGAGAAGATCTAAAGGCTGTTTCTACATTTGTGGCAGTAACTTCGCTGTTGTTTGTCAAGGTCAAGGTAATTCTTGAACGCGAGAACCGATCTGGATTAGGGACACTCGCTGACATACTTAATTCTAAGTCAATATCGCCTCCTCCTGTGTCTCCTATTACCCTAAATGAGCTTCTCCTAGTATTATTATTTTCATTCAATTCAGGAATCACTTCATCTTTATCAATTTTAAAAAATAGAAAATAGTTTCCAGGGTTAATACCGGCCAGATTAAATACTCCAGGGATATCTTGAATAGAAAAATTAGGATCAAAATTACCAGTAGGGATTTCTCCGATTAATGGATCATTTGAACTCAATTGATTATCTGTTGAAAGGAAAACACCAAGACTAAAACTTCCTGTTCCTGCCGAACCAATATTCGAAAGGCCAATACTAAAATCAACAATTTCATTAGGATTTCCTTGACCCTGAACGCTTAATCCACTGATGACTAAATCTGCCAGTCCACTAGGAGGACTCGACCCTGAGATATCAATCAGGTAATCTTCTACTTCTCCAAAATCAGGATTTTCACAAGGACCACTAAAGCCATCTTTTGATAAAATTATTCTTAATAACGCCGTTCCACTTAACACATTAGCTGGAATGGTAATTTCTCCAGTGATGGATTCGCCTCGTCTTCTTAGAACCTCTTCTTCTGGTAAATCAAAAATATTATTTTGATTATAATCAATAAATGCGGTCCAAAAATCTCCTGGATTTGCTCCTGAATTTCCGATATTGAAAGTATAATCAACTGGATTTGTTCGATTAATTGCCGCAGGATCCAAATCTGTAAAATCAGAATATCCAGCAGTCGAAAAATCTCTAAATTTCCCAGAGCCTAGATTTTCTAATGATCCAAAACTGACATCTTCAATCCATTCTTGGAAAGGAAAATCTGCTTGGGCTGTACAATTTGGAGGCGACGGAGGATCAGGATCACCACAGTCTGAAAGACAATCGGCCAAGTCGGCAGCATTCATAATTTTAGTCATACTATTTGGGCCAAAACCTATCGCGCTGGAATTAAGCGAAGCATTCATAATATTGAAAGGAGCCACTCCGGCATCTGCATGTCGACAATTCCAATTATGTCCTAATTCATGCGCACTTAATAAGGAAATCGATTGAATATTATTTGGTGAAAAATCTTCACAAATATTATAACGAAAATCACCACAAATAACATTTACGTAAGCACATCCGATAAGGTTTGGTCCAATTCCACAGCCAGTAATATTCCTCGCGGTCCAAACTTGTGCTACATCATGGTCCGAAAAAATCCCAGCATTTTGTGCCCAATCTGCAAATTCTGGCAACAATATATCTGTATTCGTGGCATTTACATCAAAAAAAGGATCAGCGGAAGTGGAGGTTGAGACATAATTATCATTTAATAAATACTGGATCGGAAGGAATTCAAAATAGGTTTGCATCATATTCGTGATGGAAACGGTGTAATTCAAAACAGATGCTGGTGTATTATGATTATTGTTGATCATATCGAACGCAGAAGCAACTGAAAAATCGGCTTCTTTGCAATCTACATTTGTCAATTGGATAGGATCGTCTGATGGATCATTGTTATGATCTTCCATGGCCGGAATTGGAGCGCGACTGCTGGCGAGTAAAGAACCACAGCCACCAGGATTATTATTTAAAACAGCATGACCAGGATAAACGATATATTGATTAGAAGGGGCGTTTGTTTGCAGATTTGCGAGTGATTCTATATAAATTTTTTCCCCATTTGGAAGGGTAATAAAACCCATAATCCAGTTTTCGTCCAAAGTTAATCTTGATTCTAATTCTGTTCCTGGTAAATAACCAGTGTAAGCTATGTTTTTTCTAGCTGGTAAAACAATAGGTCCATTCTCCGTCCCGAGAATTTCTCGATAATTTGGGGTGATAATTTGACTAGTGGTAAGATTAATATTCCAATCATATTTATCTCCTAATTGTAGATATAATTGGAAATCATCTGCTTTTCGATTTTCTGCAGCCAACGCTTGGGTATTGATTTGAAAGGTTTGGTACTCAGAAAATTGGTTCGATAATTCTTGGTTAAAAGAAGGAATTTCTGCCCCTTGTAAGGATAGTTTTTGGGCAACTAAGGACTTAGCGCTTAAAACTAAAAATACTAGGAAGAAAAATTTGTAAAAACTTGATGATAATGTGGTGTTTTTCATGTTTGTTTGGATTTAGTGAGTGGAAAATTAAGAAGAGGCTTTTGATTAACCAATATCAATAATTGGCAATTGTCAAAAATAAAATAAATAATAATAATTTATAAATGATTGGTTATAAGTTAATTGAATATTATTCATGAAATAATCAGATATATCAATTATATTAAAAACAGATTAGATGAAATATAAAATTTTCCCTTTTCTTGCCAATATTAGAGAATTTTTCTGAAACAGATTGGATCTTAACTGAATATTCAATTACTGATTCACATTAAGAATTTTAGTAAATGAAACTTAGCTAGTTTTCTGGCTTTGCTCGCCTAAATATTCTCCATTTCTTAGTAACTTGCGCTAAAATTAAACATAGATGGAACAAGGAAAAATAATGGAGGCCCTCGCCACGGTGAAAGATCCACAAACAGGGAAAGATCTCGTAAGCAGTAATCGAATTCATGATCTAAAAATTGATGGTCAACAAATCAATGTCAGTATTCAATTACCTACGCTGAGTATGCCCGGTAAATCGGAATTAAACTTTGCGGCGATGGCTGCCATTCAAGCAGTATACCCAAACGCGGAAGTAAATGTCCATAACTTTGCGAAAGCACAAGAAGCGTTACAACCCACCCGTATTTTATCTCAAGTAAAAAATATTATTGCGGTTGCTAGTGGAAAAGGAGGGGTTGGGAAATCTACGGTTTCCGTCAATCTTGCCCTCGCACTTCAACAACAGGGACATCGAGTAGGATTGATCGATGCCGATCTTTATGGCCCTTCGATCCCTACCATGTTAGGCCTACAAGGACAAAAACCAAAGGTTCAAGATCTAGATGGTAAAGCAATGCTTACTCCCTTACGTGCTCATGGGATGCCCGTGATGTCATTAGGATTTATCATTGATCCAGATCAGGCGGTTGTGTTGAGAGGTCCTCGTCTTGGCGGAATCATCCGACAGTTTTTAGCTGATTGTATTTGGCCAGAACTCGATTATATGATCATTGATTTACCACCAGGAACAGGAGATATTCAATTGACTTTAGTTCAGACCGTTCCTGTTACAGGGGTGGTGACCGTAACGACTCCACAAGAGGTTGCAGTGATTGATGCGGTCAAGGCGGTCAATATGTTTTTATTGCCCAATGTAAATGTTCCGATCCTCGGAATTGTAGAAAACATGAGCTGGTTTACACCAGAAGAACTGCCAGACAATAAATATTATCTTTTCGGTGAAGGTGGTGGTGCACGTTTAGCTAAAATGGCAGAAACAGAATTATTAGGACAAATTCCTTTGGTACAAGGTATTCGAGAAGGTGGAGACAAAGGTCGACCAGTAGTTATGCATAACCCTGACAATCCATCTCGTTTAGCTTTCTTAGAAATTGCAAGTGGATTGGTGGCGCAAGTAGCAAAGCGGAACGAAGGAAAAGCGCCGACTAAAAAGGTGGATGTTGTTCGGTAGTTGGTAATGAATAATTTTATAATGAATAATTAATAATGCACTTCTAGCTTGAAAAATTTATGCGTTAAAGTGCATTATTCATTGTTCATTTATTCAATAACAAAAAATAAAGCACGATGATCAAAAATTACAAACTAATTCTTCTTTTATTATTCCCCTTTTTTCTAATGGCACAAGATGGATCGCTTGATCTTTCTTTTGGTGATAACGGA
>JALZUU010000542.1 GCA_023300665.1 Saprospiraceae bacterium
TTTTCATCAACAATAAAACCAGTAATAGAAGTGGTGACCCTCTCTCCTTGATCAATCATGATTGGCTCCTCAATGATTGGCCCGTTAGGCATTATATCGTCATCATTTTTACAATTGGTTAATAGCAATAAAAAAGGCACGAGTACCCATAGAATGATAGTTTTATTTTTCATAATTTTCTTTTTTTTGTAATTAACGTTTACCTCTACTAAGAAACTAGCAATGAAGTTGTTTCAACCGTAAATAGAATTAGGCTTTCAATAATTAATATCTAGAAAAAACAAAATACGCTGCAAGAAGGTCTAATTATTTATAAGAAATTTTAAAATTATTTTATTCAATAGCGATTGTCCCAAAAGTAAATTTACGGCTCATAAATCTACCCAGCAAAAAATGAGTTTTATTTTTAGTGACATGTTTAGGGTAAAAATAAGGTATGACTGCTTTATTACCATTTGAAAAAAGTGTTTCTGTACTAACCTCTCCTTGGTCATTGAAGATCGTCATCGTAGTAGGCGTTCCTTTTACACCTTTGGCTTTTCGTTCTTTTCTCCTCATGGCATGATTATATACCAAATATAAATTTTTACTTCCAAGAATTCCTGCATAGGAAGACCATGATCTATTTTCCGTCCACAACTGTTTTTTAACCATAGTATCTGTCAATAATTCACCAGTTTCGTCAAATAAGAATAGTAATAATTCATCTGAATGATAAGTTGTTTCAACTTTGTAAGTATTGTTACTTTTTTGGTAATATTTAATGGATTTGACAATATAGTTTTCTAAGATTAATGCTCTATTTCCATTTTCAAACTGATGGCTCTTTATGTAACTATAATTTGGTTTTGGTGCATCCAGTTTATCTAAATTCTCTCGAAAATTTCTACTTATCAAAGAGATGTTTTTAAAAGGATGAAGTTTTACTTCCGAAAGACTATCAAGGTTATTAATGGTCGCGTAAAAACTGCCTTTTATTTCTGAACCGTCTTTTTTAGCAGCATAAATTCCTGTAAAATTTGGCATCGATTTTCCGTTCTCAAAAATTAATATTCCTTTCGCAGGATAAAAACCTAAGTTTTCATCAAAAGAGAGATCAAGTGATTCAACTTCTTTTTCTAGGATTTTATAAACACGAAAAAAATAATCATTGGAAGAAGCGTTTTTACCTATTGGTTGAAGCACCTCTCTAGCCTTCTCTTTAAAAGTATATTTCTGGATTTCCACCAAACAATAAGCGGCTCCATCATTATTAACGCTAAAATTTTTGATGAATAGCTTTTTTTTCTCTTCTTCAAAATCAAGTTTTCGGTCCCATTCGAACTCCATATTTTCATTTAAACATAGGAGTTGAAATTCTTCAAATCTTCCTTTTATTTCTTGACGGTAAGATAATATAACGAATTTTTTATCTGGACTTGTTTTCTGACTAACACTAATTTTATATCCATTACCAAAAACACTTACCTGCGAACTTAATAGATGATTACTAAATAATCCTTTTTCTTTTTCTTGCTGGTGGACTAATTTAAAATCGGTCAACACTCCTTCTACAATTTTAGCTACATGCAATTCAATTTTATTTGATGATTCATTATTTTTAAAATAATACAAAAAAATCCCTGCTGCTGTAGAGATAGCATTTAGAAAAGTATACTTAGTTTTATCGTATTCAAAATTTAAAGATTGCGTGTTTTTTAGTTTATGATCTAATATTCCAAAAGTTTGTAGTTCAAATTCTGATTTTTTCACCCGTCCACTGATTATATAATAATGTTCATTATCCATCCCGACTACCCTACTTAATGTATGTTTTTTCTCAAGTTCAAATTCTTCTCCCCAGTTTATTTGAGTGGACTGTGCGTTTCCATTGAGTACTGCTAATAATGACAATAGAAATATAGTAGTAATAAGTAAATCAATATTCTTCATCGTATATGGTCAATTACAGAATTTAATAAATGTCAATAAAAGGTTAGATTTAGCAAATATAAATTTAAAAATGTAAAATTATAAAATAACCCTTATATTTACTTAAATTGATTTCATATCTGCCCGTTATAAACTCAATCTACCATGTATAAATTAATTTTTTCCAACCTATTAATTAGTCTTGGGCTTTGTCTGGCACTAAATTCTTATGCACAACCCGACACTGAAACCATCATTTTTGAAGAATCTTTTTCGGAACCTGGTTTTCCAGCAGGATGGACGACCAACGATCTATCTCAACAAGATGTCATCTGGTCTTGGTGTGCAGATCCGACTACTGGACAAATGAACGGCTGCCCTAGAATCTGGGAAGGTGGTGCAAACAATCAATTACCGTTTGCTGCAACGAGTGCTGAAAATGGATTTCTAACTTTAGACTCTGATGCTTTTTCCGGAATTACCCAACAACATATTAGTCAACTAAATTCTCCAACTTTTGATTTTAGTGGAGAAGATACAGTTTGGGTGAAATTTGAGACCCATCTTGGGGTTTTTAATATTACTCCAAACAATAATGCTATTTTAAGAGTAAGTAGTAATGGCGGAATTTCTTGGCAGACGTTTAATTGCTTTCCAGAATTCCCTTTAGAAGTTGGAGCGGTAGATAGGCGTTGGTCTACTAATCCGAAAACCCTCTATTTTAATGTTTCAGAGGTAGCAGCAGGACAATCTTCTGTTAGTTTTCAATGGCAATGGAAAGGGATGGAAGAATACCATTGGAGTATTGATGATTTTCAGGTAAGTAGTAATGACCCTCGCCCTGAGGTAGATTTGGTTTTAAGAAAAAACTCTTTCCTTATTCCTGAAGATGCGATCATTCCTTCTTTTGAAATTACGCCTATTTCTTTTGGTGCAAAATTATTTAATCAAGGAAGCCAACCTCAATCAGATGCAAAATTATTAATTGCTATTTTCAATGATAACAATGAACTTGTTTTTACAGACACCTTAACTCATGAAACACTGCTAGTGGATGAAGAATCAGATTTTCTTTTATTGGAAAACACTTTTACACCACCAAATACTGCTGCTGTTTATGAAGGAATTTACACCTTAATTCCTACTACTCCTGATGCGACTCCAGAAAACAATCAAGAAATTTTCACTTTTGAAATATCGGAAAATACGCTTGCTAAAGAACGACAAAACATACCTCGTCGTAGCACTGCTCCTCTTGATAACGAATGGACAAATGGAGAACCACATAGTTGGACTTGGGGAAACTATTTTTTTATAGAAAATGGTCAAGAAAAAATAGCAACAGCTGCTACTTTTAGTATCGCTAACCCAGAAGTATTGAGTGGAAATCGTGTCAATCTTAGCCTCTTTGAATGGACCGATTTAAATGAGAACAAACAAGTCGAATCTTCAGAACGTAGCTTAATTGCTTTTGGAGAATATATCATTAATGGATCAGAACCAGGCGATGGATTTATTTCGGTTCCACTACTCGCTTTTCCTGGTTCAGCAGATTTAAAAAATAATCAGGGCTACTTATTAATGCTAGAATATTTTGCAGATGATCAAACAGATTTGTTTATCAATTATAGTGAAATGCGAGATTACGAGGCGACCCTAGACTATTTAGAAATTTCGGGTACAACACGATTCGCTTCGATGCTCGGTATCGGAAATCCACTCAGTGATGTTACTTACTCAAGCCTAGCATTTGGCTTTGACCAAATACCAATTGTTCGTTTAGAAACAGATGAGGTGGTCGGAGTAGAACCGCTACTACCTGAGGATTTTCAAGTAGAAATTTCACCTAATCCAACAACAGAAGATATCGGAATTAATTTTGGTTTCCCAGAAAGCGTAGCAAACGTTACACTTAACTTATATAGCCAAACTGGACAATTATTAATCAAAAAAAATCTAACAAATATTCAAAACGAACGGAATATAATCACTGGTAAAAATCTAGCTACCGGAGTTTATTTCTTGGAAATATTGACAGACTTGGGAAGACGGACGATACGGGTGGTTAAGGTGCGTTGAGGTGTTGAACCGTTTAATCGTTTAATCGTTTAATCGTTTAATCGTTTAATCGTTTAATCGTTTAATCGTTTAATCGTTTAAAATAATTAATAATTTTTTAATGAAAAATTAATAATGGTTCTTTTATGGTGTTAATTAATAAAGCCATGATCAAGTGATAAAGAAAACGCGATTGAAGTGTTTGAGTTTGCGCTTGAATTTAAATTTGCTTTTAAATATATAAAAGACAAGTCATGAATTATCTTTTATACTATTTTCCAAAATAATGCGTCAATCCAAGTTGAACGAATTCAATTGGTGATTCACCTTCACTTGCAGCTCTACTAGCATCAGAGAACTCATCAGCTTGAAAACCATTAAAGGTTACCGCTTGACTAAAGGCCAATTCGATGGCGGTACGAGGATTCAAATAATAACCCACACCAAAATTCCAGCGCATATCATTTATACGATTGGAAAAAGAATTTTTTTCCAGATCAGTGTCTGTAAGAAGTTCATTTCTATTAAATGACGAGGCATTTTTTAATTTATTAAGACGGAAAGCCCAACTCATCCCAAGTGCCAACCGTAGTTTTCCTGTTGGTCGATAAATTAAAGAGAGCGGAACCGTTAGGTGGTAGTCAGGTGCATTCTCATTGACGATACGTGCACGATCTGCAGAATTAAAACTACTTCCTAAAGTATCGCCGTTAATCGCATTTGGTATATTTTGAAAATCTCTGTCTGACAAAAAAAGATGATCTGTATTTATATTTTCACTTAAAAATGCTAATTGCGTAGCACGAAAACCTAAGCCTGTTTCAACGCCCCACTTTGCACCTAATTTTCTTTCTGCTTTGAAAGCTGCTTCCAATCCATTACCAGTTTTACCTGCAATGATAGCTCCTGCATAAACTCCAGTTTGCCATTTTTTATTTTTTGGAAGATCTAAATCATGATCAATTGAAAAATTCGTATTAACTGTTGGCAAATTGGTTAATCCCAAAGTTGGTAATTCAGCTAATGGTAGAGAAGCATTATCAATTTCATCAGCCATCTCCATAGCAATTACACTAACCGAAGCATCAGCGTTTTCCAAGGTCGTAGTTTCTATAGCCGTTATGATTGTTGGTATATCTTCAACTATTGATTTTTCTGACTGATCAGCTGAAGCTAAAAATATTTCTGTTGTAATAGTCTTTTTTGTCGGTACTTCTTTCACGATAGTCGTAGCAAGGATAGGAGTCTTGTTTGTATTATTAGAAGTAGTGTTCGTTATTTTATTTATTGTCGTTCTAGAATTATTAGCAGTTAAACTATGATTTTCTTGATTTTGAGAAGCGTTGGTAATGAGCTCATTTTCATCAACAGGCGTGCTGATAATATTTGCTTCGTTGGTCGTATGAATAGAATGGTTGGAAGCGATGGATGTTGGCTGGTGCTTTTGTAATCCCCACATCGCAGAGATACCTCCCACAAATCCCATCACTAGGAGTGCAGCAATAGAAATCCAGCCAATCCGCCGTTCTTTTGTTTCAACCGGCATTTCTTGATCTAGAATCTCTGCCATGTTTTTCCAGGCAGTATCCATAAATTGCTGATCGACTTTATTAATTTTTCTTTGTTTACCCAGCATAACTTCGGTAGTTATTATTTTTTTTTAATAGTGTTTTAAGTTTTTCCCTAGCAGCATTTAAATGCCATTTGGAAGTACCTACACTTATATTTTCTCGGTCGCCTATTTCGGCATGTGACAATCCTTCAACCGCATAAAGACGGAAAACATTTTGAGTCGCGGGTGGTAGTAAATCTACCATCTTCATAATGTCTTCTGCATACATATTGGATAAAGGCTCATCTCGCACCTTTGCGTCTCGTTCTTCAAAAACAAGAAACTGCAAATAGCGGGAATTTTTCTTGTAATAATCAGACAGACAATGATAGACTACCCTTCTGATCCATCCTTCTAAGGAACCACTAAATTTAAATGTGTCTAATTTTTTAAATACTTTTAAAAAACCAATGTTGACTATTTCCATGGCGGTCTCTCGATCGGAAGTATGACGCATACACATACCGATCATCGTCTGAAAATGCTGCTTATACAACATTTCCTGACATCGTCGATCATTGCGAATGCAGCCTTCAACGAGTTCCTTTTCAGTATAGGTCTTTCTTCTTCCAAACATATGTAACAGTCTTTACCTGCTTTTGTCAAAGTTTTCTAATTCTTCCGATTTGGATCTTAAAATATCCAGTTAGAAGTTTTTTTTCTTCCTAAAGATAATGAAGTTCTTTTAAAATAGAGCTTCATATCTACAGATAAAACATTGACCGCCAGATACTTCAGCTTTTTTTCGTCCCATAGCTAAGGCTATGAAACTCAA
>JALZUU010000543.1 GCA_023300665.1 Saprospiraceae bacterium
CCGTCAGGGCGAACGAAGTGGATATCAGACATGTACGTAGCGTTGTCATCTACTTTTACGGTCCTGAATTAGTTCAGGACAGACCTCTTCGATTTCTATCGTTTGAATAGGAAGCTTTTCAAAAACCCACTACTTCATCAAAGTCACATCCCCTTGAAAAAATTCAATTACACCATCCAGTCGTTCTATTTCAGCATACCATACAAAAACACCTGGTCTCATGATTTCGCCCTTAAAAGTTCCGTCCCAAGAAATGGAAGGGTCATTGGGTGAAAAATTGGCTGCACTATAAATATTTGCCCCCCAACGGTTAAATACATTAAATGAATTCACCCGTCTGATCCCAGGCTCCTCTGCAAAGATCATAAACAAATCATTTACTCCATCAAAATTAGGAGAGAAGGCATTAGGGATATAAACGGACACATCCGAGTCGACCCGGATGGTCGTAAAGGATTCGCTCACACAACCGTTTTCATTTACCACTTGCAGGGTGTATTCGGTATTTTGTAAAGGGCTTACTTCAAGGGAAAGGCAATTGTCTACGCAATTGGTATTATCATCTGGAGTCCATATGATAGAGCTGATCGATTCATTTGGAATATTGATAAAAGCTTCCAGGGTATAAGTTTCTCCTAATCTTATTTCTGATAAAGAATCCAAAATGAGAAAAATGGGTCCTGGTTCATCAATCGTTAATACCGAGGAATCTTCACAGCCCATCATATCCTGTACCTTCAGGTTGTACACTCCTGCAAATAAATTACTACTGCTACCGGTTGTGGCAAAACTAGTACCTCCGTCAATAGAGTATAGATAAGGAGCTTGTCCTCCACTACCTTCGATATTGACACTACCATCCTGTAAACCAAAACAAGAGACGTCTGTACTGTTGAAATCAATCAAGAGATCTTCTGGTTCTCCTAATTCTACCATCATTATGGTGGTACATCCCCTTTCATTTGTTATCACTACCTCATAAGTTCCGGCTGAGACTCCCTGCAGGTCTTCCTCTGAAGATTGAAGGTTGTTGCCAGACCAACTATAGGTCAACAAGTCATTTGGAGGCCTGATGATTAAATCAATATTGCCCGTACTTTCTCCGTAACATAAGGGAGGGCTTGTTGCAAAATCAACGGTGTAGCCGACCAAGGGTTCATTAATAATTAGGTTTGAATTTGTGGAACAGCCATTGGCATCCGTAACCACTAGATCATAATCTCCTTGACCAAGACCGCTTAAAATAGAATCACTACCCATGCCATCCCAGTTGAATTGATAAGGTCCAACTCCTCCAAGAATTGCTACCGTTAAGGAGCCATCTTCCTCCCCTTCGCAAGTGATTTCCTCAACAATTAAGGGTATAAGGGAGAGCACATCAGGACTAGGTATCGTTATGGTAGATGTATTTGTGCAACCTAATTGATCTGTAACGAGTACTCCATAATCGACACTGGGTAAATTGGAGAAATCACCGGTGGCATTCATGCTTCCATTTAGTTCATAAGTAAAATCTGTTCCGTTATTTCCGGTAGCAGATAAATTGATGCTTCCATCATCTCCGCCAAAACAGCTGACCCCTGAAATAAAATCAATCGTAATTTCGGGAGCCGTACAGGGAAGTGTATTGCAAACAATGGTCGTCACCTCGCCTTTACAATCATCATATGCCCGTATGGAAATGGTAACGGTCTCCATGGGGGTTAGCGAAGTCAATTCATGAGCCAAGTCACCACTATTTGGATCTATCCATCCAGTATTGTTAATATTGACTTCATAACCGTAAGCTCCAGGAATACTATCCCAGTTGAGCTGAATGCTACTAGAGCTCGCTGAAACACAAGATGCAATGGGAGCAGGTAGCAGAATTTCTATCAAGCTAATGCTAACAGAATCCAAGCTGACGCAGCCAAAGATATCGGTCGTGGTTAGGTAATAAAGTGTTGGTACGGAGGGAAAAGCATTGGTAATTGGGCAGTCGGTGCAGCTTAGGCCTACACTGGTTTCCCATTGGTAAGTAAACTCCAGTTCAGGGGCAAAAGTGATAGACCAATCTAGCAAAGTTCCAACGATGTTATTGTCATTCTCATCCCTGACTACCAGTTGCCATACACCATCAACCGAACCTCCGTAAATACTTGACCAGTCAGTTTCTGGCAACCAAGTTCCGGTAAATGGAGGGCTGCTTGTGCCTGTACCAATAATGCTACTAGCGGTTTCCGTAAAGCAAGTGTTGGTGTAGTTGTCCCCAGTCCCCCCGTTAATGGTGGAAAGTTCTAATACACTGCCATCAGGCGCGATGAGTAGCACCACTAAATCCTCCAAATTCTCGTGTTCTATATTGATGCAAACAGATTGAACAATATCCGGGCTTAAGACCAAACTTCCAAAACCAGTTACCAGTACTTCCGAAATGACGTTGGTAAAAAAAGGATCGATGGTTTGTTCAAAAGGAATTTCATAAAAAGGATCAGGATAATTTCGGAAAGTACCGTCAATTACAATAGTATCATTCGTGCAAACCAGCAGACTATCGAAGTTCTGAAAGATGGAAGCAGATTCAACCCCATAAGCCACCGAAGTCGTAATGATGGAATCGCATCCATTAAAGGAAGACAAAGTGTCTATATAAAAACCAGCTTCATCCACGACTTGGCCATCGGGAAGGGTAACGAGTTCGCCCACACAAAGCTCATGGCTAACCCTTGTCCGGACTTCTTGCTCAGCTAGGGCACAAGCTAAGGCAAATAGGTTACAGACCAATAT
>JALZUU010000544.1 GCA_023300665.1 Saprospiraceae bacterium
TTCAATTCTCGTATTGTCCAATTATCATTAATCGCTTGTTGTTCATAAAATTCTCTTGCTAAATCATCTTCAACTTTTAAAAGCTCATAATAATGCGACCAACTCAATTTGTGTGACAGCGTCTCACATTTTGGGTATTTATCATAAAGTAGTCTCATATAATTGAGATTACTTCTGCTAAATCCTCTTCCATATCTGAGAGATAAATCTTTGGATAGATTTACTAAAAGTGCTTTACCATATTCTGCTTTTATTTTTCCACCTTGTTCAAAGTTGACAATTTGTTTTCCAATTTCCCAATAGGCTTTCAGCATTTCTGTGTTTACAGCAGTAATAACTCTACTCTTTGCTGTTTGATAGGACTCTCCGATTTTTTCGATGAGTTCATCGTATTCTGTATTCTTTTCTAGTTCGCTCATAATGAATTTTAAGTAATCAATTAGTTTATTAATTTTATTGAACTCTTAGTTCCAAGAATTATTACTAACTACCCAACTCTAAAAATCCATCCCAATCGAAAAGTGCAATCTCGGATTTTGCGTCACGCGTGATTCAATTCCCCAACCATAATCTAACTTAAGAAAATAGCCAAACAACATTCCACGTATACCCGCACCATAACCCATTACGATAGGGTCTCGAAAATAGTTGATAGACAACGTGACTGCGTTGTTGGAAACGGTGGTAATATTCAGTGGGTTATCATCGCTATAAGGAGATAATCCTTCCCATGCCGTTCCAATATCAAAGAAACCTACGAGTTGGAAACTTCGGAAGAAAGAAGATTTAATTCGTCGAGAAAAGTATTTGAATACAGGCACTCGTAACTCTGCATTGATTAAAGCATAGGATGTTCCATTCCTGATATTGGTTTTGAATCCACGAAGATTATTGGCAAATGTTTGATAGGCGAATCCTTCACTTGAAGGAGTCGAAATATCTTGATTAAAAGAAGGAAACAACCAATTATCCACCCCACCTAATAAAAACAAAATACGTTCTGAACCAAAAGAAGTAGAACCTGCAGCCCGTAAGGCCAGTACAGAGTGTTTATCTAAACGCTGATAATGCCGCGCATCAAACCCTATAACCGTCAAAAATCCTTCGTTCAAATCGAAATTAAATCCATCAATAAAATCTATCTCAAAACGCTTCATTACCTCCGCATGAAATTTATATCGAGTTCCATTTTTAATATTAATATCCACATCGAGCGTATTATCAAAAACGTACTCTAATCGCAATCCAAGTCGTTGTTGTTTGTCCGTAGAAGTATTCAGTGCCGTTTGGTCTGTTGCTAATTGGGTTTCTTTATCAATCCGAAAAGTAGTGGTGGCTCGTATACTTCTGAATATATCTAATGGATAACGTAATTCCATTTGCGTTAAAAAAGTGGTTTCTCTATTTCGTGGTTCAACAAATCGATTTGGTGGTGTAGGAGGTGGTGCAATATCTACTCCATTTCGACGACGAGAACGACGGTAAGCGGCAAAGCGTTTATCTAATCTTTTCTTTTTATTATCTAAAAATAAGTAATACTCCGCACCGTTAAAAGTTGTTGGAATACGGATACCTCCTTCTAATACATAGTCTTCAAAAAGATCTTTAAAATTTGCTTTTAAAAGAATACCAGGAGATGGGAAATTAGTTTCTTGCCCAGTTCCCGCATAATTGCTGAGTCCACCAAACAATAAACTATTATCCACCGTAGTTGTAATAAAATCTGTTCTAAATTGTAACTGGTAAGGAACGATTCGTTCTTGACGGAATTCATGAATTTTCGTTTCATCCCAACTAGGAGAGGATGGAATAGAAAGTGACGGTTCTTCGATCACAATAGTTCCAACCTCTTCATCAATGGTAATTAAAGGTGGTTTTTCTGCTTCATCAAATTCACTTTGAAATAAATAATCTTCGATGATTTTTTCTTCTGCTTTGGGAATCACTTTTATCGGAGCATTTACATTTCCAGTAGTACTTTGATTTTCTGTTAATCTTAATCCAGCTTCACTAAGAAATTGTTTACGGAAAATCGTGGTTCGCGCCGGTATTGACAATAGGGTATCTATTGGTTGGATATACATTTTATAATTATATCCTTCTTTGTAAAGAATAATCTGCTTATTTACTTTTCCAGCAATATCATGACGAATTAAATGACTGTCATAATTTGTTCGATTATGTGTAACTCCTCTTTTTTTATAAACCGGTTGAATTACTAGGGAGTCGATCGCAATAGAATCTACATTATTCCAAATTGAGTCTTCTCGAATAATTATTTCAGAACCATCACTCAAATAGATTGCTTGATTATTCCACGCCAAATAAGTTTCTAAATACCCCATATTTTGATTGTACATTCCACTCGCATCACTGGTATAACTAAACCATGTAGTATCAACTCCAACTGGGTTTCGTTCATTGGTGTATGGCGTATTCGTTACTCGAGTTAGTTCTTGAGAAGGGTTTTCTAAATCATAATAAAAAATATCAAAAGTATTGAGTGGTAAAATAGAATCTAACTTTGCAGTTACCAACAAGGTGTCCATTCGATTGGAAGAAAATAAAATTCCTTTTTGCCCATCTATTTTCACAAATTTTGCATCCAAATCATCCCAGTAATCTCTGGTGAGTCGTAATGATTGACGTGTTTTTGGAGTAAATGTATAGATATCAGAAACACCTTTAACGGTCGCTGAAAAAACCATTTTAAATGGATTGATATAATCCATGCTGTTGATCCGATGAAATTGATTAGGCAGTATATCTTCGAGGTTTTTCCCCGTATTAAGATCTCGTTGGATTATTTTAATGATATCTCTTTGTTCGTAAATAACCCCCAATTCTTGATTGTTAGGACTCCAAGCGAGTAGTGGATAATTATAATCCGTTTCTTGAAAAAGATTACGAGCGCCATATTTTAAAATCTGAGTTCTCTTTCCTGTTTTTATATCTTGAATAAAGACCTTTACTTTACCTATTTCATTAAATGCATAGGCAATTTTTTTTCCATCTGGACTCAGCTTCAAATTACTGATTGGAAGTTTTCTGCGATTTTTGAATTTTACTTTTTTTCCTTTAGGCTTTTCAAAACCTTTAGATTCTGTTTTATATCGCTGTGTGTAGAATTCGAACCAGTTATTGAGAGAAGTTTCATAAGTATCTCCCAAAACAAAAGCATAACCACTTTCAATGCTGCGATTGATCCGTGTGAGATATAATAGATTAGGAACTACGGATTTTCCATAATTCTGACTAATAAAATACCACATGGAATGACCGGCAAGCTTAGGATATTCGTCCGCAAAATTTTCGAATTTGTCGTACCGTTTGGATAAGAATACATCTCGCATACGGTCATCATTATGAACGTTCCAACTTTCTCCGGCATAGCTAACCAACCCTTCTTTAAACCATTCTGGCAAATTGAGCATCACTGCATTTTGGACAATTTCCTGAAGATTGGCACCAAACATCATGGCATTGAGATAAGCAGAAGCAACCCCTTCTCGAACTGAACGGCGTAAATTATTATGATTTCCATCGAAGTAAACAAAGATTTTATTTCCTACAATTTTGGTTTTTCCTCCAGTATTAAAAAATACTTCCTCACTTCCAATATTGCTTTGCTTGAGGTCTGTTAAGTCTTTATAAACGATAATATCTATTTTATCATTCATCCGATGTTCCAAAATACTTTGGATATCTATAAAGTCTGTTTCTGCCATTTGAACAACAGCTTGGCCGATCGCTCTTCCTTCTCCGTACCAGTAAGTAACAAAATTTTCGCTTTCGTACATCGCCCATTCCTTGAAGTCTTCATGAAATTGCACACGATTTTTACCAAATTCTACCTGAGAAGTCTGGGAAAATAAAGAACTGGTAAAGAATAAAAAACAAAAACCTGTGATAAAAATTTTAAGAATTTGCATAAAAAAGGTTTAGTATTGTGGGCAGATCGGAAAATATATACTTTCAAGATACAAAAGATTTGACATATTGAAATGTCCTAATTCGGCGGAATCTTTAATTTTGACGATGAAGCTGTTTAAAAATGAAGCACAATGGTTGCGAACAAGTCATTGATAACGTGGATCTTCTGCTATTTTTATCTCTCCCGAAAGCATTCGGGACAGAAAAAAATGAGCATCGACCACATTATCAAGCACTTAT
>JALZUU010000545.1 GCA_023300665.1 Saprospiraceae bacterium
ATGAAATTAAAAGATTTTGAAGCCAAAGATGCCTTGGCAATTCCTTTAGTTTTGGTGCAACAAGAAGTGTCCGGTAAAGATTATGTATACGTCAAAGCGGATGGTTCTGAGGGAGCCTATGCAAAGAAAATCTATGTCACCTTAGGCGAACGCTCCGAAGGAAATGTTATCATCACCGAAGGTCTAACGAAAGGAGACCTGATCATCGTAGAAGGTGGACGAGGCCTCGCCGAAAATGAACTAATTGAATTAATGTGATTGTTAATCGTTGAAATGTTGAATCGCTGCGCTTGTTGAAATCTTGAACAATATAGCATTTTCAATAGGAACAACAAGGTGAAAAATTATGGAATCTCTCTTTAGGGTTGGGGTGAAATTTCATAATTTTTTGCCGGCGCTATCTGTAAAAATGTACTTGTTGAAATATTGCAATAGTTTAAACCGCGATTTTTAACAACTCAAAACACAATAACCCAAAACTCAAAACTTACCATGAGTAACGCTCCAATAGAATCTTTAAAAGAAAAATTTCGTCAGTTTAGGTTGTCGTCTTTTGCGATTGACAATAGTACCAGTATTTTTATTTTGACGTTTATGATTCTGTTTTTTGGAATCAACTCTTATACCACGATGCCGAAGGAGGCTTTTCCAGAAATTCCCTGGCCAAAAATTTATGTCAATACGGTATACTTTGGGAACTCCGCTTCAGACATGGAAAGCCTCGTTACCCGACCCATCGAAAAAGAACTCCAATCTGTTTCGGAAATTAAAAATGTGACCTCTTCTTCTTTACAAGATTATTCGCTAATCGTTGCGGAATTTCAAGCCAACGTTGATTTAGATGTTGCGATTAGAAAAGTAAAAGATGCGGTAGATAAAGCAAAATCTGAACTACCGAATGACTTGACCCAAGACCCTGAAGTATTGGATATTAATATGTCTGAGATTCCGATTATGACGGTCAATGTTTCTGGAAATTATCCCAATGATGAACTAAAAGAATATGCGGAATTATTGGAAGATGAGATCGAAGAATTATCTGAGATTTCTAAAATTGATATGAAAGGAGCGCAAGAGCGAGAGGTGAAGATAGATATTGATTTGCCGAGTATGGAATCTACGCAGGTAAGTTTTAATGATATTGAAAATGCTATTCGATCGGAGAATATTACCATGTCTGGGGGAGAAATTGTACGGAATGATTTTCGTCGAACCATTCGAGTTGTCGGAGAATTTGAAAGTGTTCGTGACCTTGAAGATTTGATTATAAAAGCGGAAAACCAAAACCCCATTTATTTGCGAGATATTGCCAACGTACGTTTTGGTTTTAAAGCAGAAACAAGTATTGCGCGTGCCGATGAACTGCCCGTAATTTCGCTAGATGTGATCAAACAAAGTGGACAAAACTTATTGACGGCCTCTGATAAAATTAAAAAAATCATTCGTAAAGCCAAGCGATCTTATTTGCCAAAAGGTGTCAAGGTAAGTATTTTTAATGACCAGTCTGTGGCAACAAGAGATATGGTTTCTAATCTAGAAAATAGTATTATCTCCGGAGTAATTTTAGTAGTTCTGGTTTTATTGTTTTTCCTCGGATTGCGTAATGCGATGTTTGTAGGAATCGCGATTCCATTGTCGATGTTGATGGGAATTTTAATCATTAATCTAGTTGGATATACTTTAAATACCGTTGTGCTTTTCTCTTTAATTCTAGCCCTGGGAATGCTTGTGGATAACGCGATCGTGGTAGTAGAAAATGTCTATCGTTTTAAACAAAATGGCTATAGCAATATTGATGCAGCCAAGCGAGGAACGGGAGAAGTTGCGTTACCAATTATTGCTTCGACGGCGACGACCTTAGCGGCCTTTTTTCCGATGATTTTCTGGCCTGGATTGATGGGAAGTTTTATGCGGTATCTGCCGATTACTTTGATCATTGTATTAAGTTCTTCTTTGTTTGTAGCCTTGGTAATTAATCCAGTGGTTACTGCTTCTTTTATTAAAATTGATGAACGCGCAGAATCAGCTGCTGCACGGAGTCGTAAGATGCGAAATGTATTGATTTTGTCATTGATTTTGATACTCGCTGCAGTGGGGGCTCATTTTTCTGAGATTATGTGGTTAAGGAATATTTTAGGAATTGTGGTATTGATAATCTTAGTAAATCACTTTCTACTACGTCCAGCCGCCTTCGCTTTTCAAAATAGTTTTTTACCCTTACTTGAAAGAGGATATAATAATTTCATTCGTTTTGCCTTACGAGGAATCGTTCCAGTTTTTATATTTCTGGGAACCATCGGATTACTTTTTGGGACCTTTATTTTGTTAGGTGCGAATATGCCGAAGGTAGAATTTTTTCCTAGTCCCGACCCTAATTTTGTCAATGCGTTTGTAGAATTACCGTTGGGTTCAGACATTGAAGCTACCAACGCAGCGATGAAAGAACTAGAAGCCAAAGTCACTAAAGTAGTTGAACCTTATGGCGCAATTGTACAAGCAGTTCTCGCACAAATCGGAGAAAATACTTCCGATCCAAATGCTGGACCGAATTTTGGCGCCTCTCCTAATCGAGCGCGATTGACAGTTTCATTTGTTTCTTCGACCGAGCGGGGAGAACTCTCCACAGCTAAGGCGATGGAAGATATTCGCGAAGCCGTACAAGGAATTCCTGGCGTACAAATAACGGTGGATAAAGACCAATCCGGACCACCACAAGAGAAGCCTATTTTCATTGAAATTCAAGGAGAAAATATTGATACGCTGGCATTATTGTCTAAACGGATGATTGCTTATATCAATAGTAAAAATATTGGAGGTGTCGAAGAATTAAAGGCAGATGTAAATATTGGAAAACCAGAAATGACGATGAGTATCAATCGAGATGCGGCGCGTCGTTATGGTGTTTCTACTTTCGCCATTGCGGATGCTATTCGAACCGCCGTTTTTGGAAAAGAAGTTTCTAAATTTAAAGATGGAGAAGATGATTATCC
>JALZUU010000546.1 GCA_023300665.1 Saprospiraceae bacterium
ACTGCTAAAAAAGCAACGGCTAAAAAGACTACTGCTAAAAAGACTACTGCTAAAAAAGCAACGGCTAAAAAGACTACTGCTAAAAAAGCACCGGCTAGAAAGACCACTGCTAAAAAAGCAACAGCTAGAAAGACTACTGCTAAAAAAGCAGCTCCAAAAAGAGCAACTGCTAAGAAGAGCACTGCCAAAGTTACACGCAAAATCACTCGTAGACCTGCTACAACAGCAACTAAAAAAGTAACTAGATCTACTGGCAAAGATGACTTAAAGAAAGTTGAAGGAATCGGACCAAAGATCGCTGAACACCTTAACAAAGGTGGTATCCGCACTTTCGCTGATTTAGGAAAAGCAAAGCAAACAAGATTAAAAGAGATTTTGAATGCTGCTGGTCCTCGTTACAAAATGCACAATCCTGGTTCTTGGCCAAAACAAGCTAAATTAGCGGCTAAAGGAAAATGGAATGAATTAAAAGCGCTCCAAGATAAATTAAACGGTGGCAGATAATTTTATTATTATCAACCCCTGTAGATAAAAAAAGCGGCTTCCCTTCAAAAGGAAGTCGCTTTTTTTATTAAGAAGCTTCTAAGTACTTGGCAACGAAAAGAAAATTCAGCATCTAATAAAGTACTCTAAATTTAATCGTCGCCTCAATCTCTTTTAAATCTTTTAATACTTCCTGACTATACTTCTTATTAATATCCGTAATCACATATCCAATTGACTCTATTGTTTGCAGATACTGTCCGATAATGTTGATGCCATGTGCAGCTAATATGCTGTTGATACGCGCCAAAATACCAGGTTGATTTTGATGAATATGAATTAGTCGATGTGCATTTTTTAAGATAGGCAATTGTAACGCAGGGAAATTAGCCCCATTAAACGTACTTCCAGTATTGACATAATCAATGATCTGTAAGGGTAAAACTTCTGCGGTATTTTCTTGAGCTTCGAGGGTTTGACCACCAATATGTGGCGTAAGCAAAACATTGTCTAATTCTGTCAACTTTGAAGTAAAATTCCCTTGTCCATTTATCGGTTCATTTGGAAAAACGTCAATCCCCGCTCCTAGTATTTTTTTGGATTTCAAATTTTTATATAGCTCATCCATATCTACCGCTTGTCCGCTACTCAAATTTAAAAAGATCGTACCGTCTCGCATCGCTTTAAATTCTCGTTTCCCAAAGAAATTTTCATTCTCAGGGCGATTATCTACATGGATAGAAACAATATCTACTCTTCGAAGCAGATCTCGAAGTGCGTTACATTTAGTCGCATTTCCAATCGCTTGTTTCTCAAAAACATCGTAATAATAAATGTCCATTCCCAGTGACTCGGCTAGAACTGAGAGTTGTGTTCCCGAATTTCCGTAACCGATGATTCCTAGTTTTTTGCCACGAATCTCACGACTGGGCTTTTTGCTTGATTCCCATTTACCCGTTTTGAGTTGACTACTTAAATAAGGAATATTTCGCGAAAGCATAATGATATTTCCAATCACCATTTCTACCAAAGAACGGGTATTTGCGTAAGGAGCGTTGAAGACAATTACCCCACGATCTGCTGCGGCAATCAAATCAACATGATTGGTACTGCCCCCAAAAATTCCGATGGCCATGAGTCGATTGGCAGGTTCCAATAATTCGCTCGTCACTACTTGATGCGCTGGTACGCCTAAGATAGATACGTCTTTGATCAATTTCTTTAGATTGGATTTACTCAATTTTTTAGGAGCCATGACCACTTCATATCCCTCTCCTCTAAAAGCATTCGCAGCATGTTCATCCACTCCATCGAGGAGTAATACTTTGATTCGATTTTTTGGATAAGACAAAGCACTCGGCATATCGTTGACGTAAAGAAATTCGTCAAAACTAGGGGTAATATGATCTGCTTTTCCTAAAATATTTTCGCGTAAAACATTCTCTGTAAAGGCAAAAAACTTATGGGCAATCCCGGCTTCTTTCATTTCATAATCGGTATAAGAATCACCAATTACATAACTTTCACCAGGGAGATTTAACGCTTTTAGTGTACGGGATTTGCCTTTGCTATGTGCAAGCAGATTTTTTTCATCAAACCCAGTTATCCATCCTTTTTTGTCAAATAGAAAAGTATTCGCAAGAACGTGTTCTCCATCGATTCCATAGTCAGCTACCACCGGATCGATGAAATCTTTAAAACCATTTGATATAATATAAATATTACCTTGGTATTTTTTAAAGAAAGCTTTATTACGAGAAAAAGAGGTAGAAATTTTTCGTTTTAGACGACGAATTAATTTTTCTAAATCATTCCGATGTACGGTCAATAAATCCATTCGTCGACTGAGTGATTCATTAAAGGTAATCGTGCCATCTACTCCAAGATTGGTGATAGATTTTATTTCATTCAGAATTTTAGATTTATCCTTACGACCTTTTAGAACGATATCGGCAATTTCTTCAAGCGCTTCGACAGAGGCAAAAGTGCTATCAAAGTCAATGATAATATTTTTTTGTTGGGACATGTTGTGTATATTTTTTTAGTGGCAAATATACACTAAGTAGCTAAAATAAAGACAACCATTAAAGCTGAGTTTTAGCTTTTGATTCAAATATTTTAGTAAAAACGGCTTCTCTAAAAAATAATACTCGCTCATCTAACAAGAAGATGAGCGAGTATTTTTTTACAAAAAACTACAAGAGAATTAGTAAACGATTTCGTCTTTAATAATGATACTTTGGCCTTGATACGTATTCGCTTCTTGGTTGTATTCTGAAGGATTAAAGTCTGAGGCAGTCGTAATCGTTCCTAGTTGAAGAAGTAGCGTAATTAATAATGTCAACATAAACTAAAGGTTTTGAAGTGAATAAATTTTACTTCAAAACTATCATTCAAAATCAATGATAACAAAACAAATGGAGGGCGTTTGCGACCCTATAATTTGTCTATTCTAAGACTTAATTTGAATTAAGACATTAGTTTTCAATAACTTATTAATATTTTAAAAATGTTATTTTATTGATAAAAACTACCATCTAACTCAATATAAAGGCTATTCAGTAGTTCAAAGTGTATAGCGGAAAGGCTTCTAATACTAACAAGTAAGCAGTGTCAGTTCTAAAATAATACGCTAAATGAATGATGCTCCAATATCCCAAACAAACTGCTGACTAGCCTATACTTGAATATATAGATTAGCACAGCAGGCACCTAAAGGGTATTTTTGTTTGAGAGTGCTTGTACGAAGCATCTTTAAAGAAAGAGTTTTATGGAATATAAACGAAAGGTTTAGATCCATCCTAAAGGTATAAAATCAAAGAAAGAATATAGAAACAAAAAAGCTATCTTTATGACCTCAATATTTATAATCTAAAATAGATTTAATACTCTAAACTACTAATAATCAACATTTTGTAAATTATTTATAATCCAAAAAACACCCAAAATGCACTTCTTACGAGAAATAGTCACTTTATTTGATTCCTATAAGAAGGTGGAGCAATCTCCCATAAATAGTACTAAACAATCCTCTAACTATGAATTATTCTTTACAGGATTGAAGAACGACTCCTTTCAAACAGATGAAGAAGCAACTGATTATTTTATAAAAAAAGGGGTTCACCCTCAAGGTTATCGAAAGATAAAATCAAGATTTAAACAAAAATTAATTGACCGGCTATTTTTAATCGAATACAAAAGCAATGCATACTCAGATATTCAAAAAGCCTATTTCCGTTGTCATAAAAACTGGGTTGCCGCACGGATTTTATTTGGAAAAGGAATGCGAGAAAGCGCTCATTATATAGCCGTAAAAACATTAAAAAAAGCCCTGCATTTTGAGTTTACAGAAATTGTCTTAGA
>JALZUU010000547.1 GCA_023300665.1 Saprospiraceae bacterium
TGGTTTTGCTCGCTGCGAGGCGCGCATACACAGACCTTCGGTCAAACTTAGAGGGTGGGCCCACCCAGCGGGTGTAGTGTGTTATGCGCAAATACTTTGTTTTCATTTTCCCAGATCTTCTTTCATTTCTTTAATCTTTTGTTGCTACTTATAATTCTCAATAAACTTCCCAATGGAATGAATTATGCTTATGGTAAAAGGTATCCATAAGCACCAATTAAGAAATACTAAGCATCCTTTTAAGTATGAAATACTTGTTAATTATTATTATTCTCCTATGGCTAGTTCCAGCCAAGGCTTGTGAATGTTTGGATTATGAATATTCAGGAAAACACGTAAGGCAATTTTTTCACTGGCACGATAAAGTTTTTATTGGAAACTTACTTGAAAACAATCAGGGAGTATACAAATTCGAAGTCGTTAAAGGTTTTAAAAATTGCGAATTCAGAGATACATTCTGGGGCAAATTCAATAATTCTTGCTCAATTATTCCAAAAGAAAAAGGTCTTTGGATTGTATATGCATCTATTCAAGATTCTATAACCAATGAAATAGATATTGAAGAGTGTAACTCAACAAGAAGCCTAAAATCGAATCGAAATTATTTACATGAAGGCTATGACACAGATTCTGATGCTTATAATTTAAAAAATGAACAAGCTAGCAACTTAGTAGAACTCTCAATATTGGAACAATTAACCAGGGAGAATTCAACCATTCAGAGAATTAAAAATAAAAACCAACCTACCTCATTAAGAAAAGAAGAAAATAATAACTGGTTAAATTTAATTGCAATTGCTCTAGCAATAATAGCTATTTTAATGAATCTACAATTTCGAAAAGAGTTAGCAAATAATAAGTGATAATGTTTATCAGACAGAATTTATGGGACTAAATCCCATTATACATTTTAAGTTATAGTTCCATGAAAGATGCATGAATAAACAAAAAAGCATTGCCCTATCTTCACTCCTCAACGACTCAACATTTCAACCCCATCACAGCATCCCAAAAAACACATAAATCAAAACTGTCACCACAACCAATCCAATACTCATCACCCGCGTATATCGCCACGGTTCCATCGCCACCGCTCCTACATCTTGAATGCTAAACCGTTCTATAACTGGATATTTCTGCGAGACAGCCCACATGACTAAAATATTCAAGACAAACTCAATTCCCCAAAGATGTACAAAGTGCATATCTACTTGAATAATCAAATTCAAAATGATATAAAATAGCAACCCAAAAGCCAATCCTGCTTTAGCACCCGCCGCAGAAATTTGAGGAATAAATAAACCAGCGATAATCACCGAAGCCATCGGAATAAAAAAGATCCCATTGAGTTGTTGTAATAATTGGTAGAGGCCATCAGGTGCATTGGCGACATAAGGTGCAATTCCAATTGCAAAAACTGCTAGCGTAGCCGATACTATTTTTCCAATCCGTACGAGTTTCTTTTCACTCGCATCTGGACTAAAATATTGTTGATAAATATCCAAACTAAAAACCGTTGCTGCACTATTTAAAGCCGAATTAAAAGTACTCAAAACCGCACCTACGACCACCGCCACAAAAAATCCTGTCATCCAGACAGGTAGTACTTTTTTGATCAACATCGGATAAATTAAATCCGGTTCCTCATAATAAGTATTTCCAAAATAGTAAAAACCAATAATCCCTGGCAACACTATCACCAATGGAATCAAGATCTTTAATACTCCCGTAAATAACAATCCTTTCTGCGCTTCTTTTAAACTCACTGCTCCCAATGCTCGCTGAATAATAGATTGATGCATGGTCCAAAAATAAAGTTGGTTGATCATCAGCCCGGTAAATAAAACAGAAAAAGGCAAAATCGAATCTCTTGATCCCGGACCATAAGATGGCTCACTACTAATGACCACAAATTTCTCAGGTACCGTTTCCATCAACAATCGAATTCCCGCTCCAATACTCCCCTCTCCAATATCCCATAAAGCTAAAAACGGAACCGCTAATCCCGCCGCCAACAATCCGAAACCATTGATGGTATCTGTATGCGCAATCATTTTCAATCCACCAAAAATCGCATAGATACTTCCTAAAATTCCGACCAACAATATGGTGATAAATAATCCTTGATCTCGACTTACACCAAGCATATCTGAGATACCAAATAGACTTTCAATATTCAACGCTCCAGTATATAAAACAATCGGTAATAAGGTGCTAACAAAAGAAACAATCAACAAAAAAGCAATCGCCGTCCGCGTAAATTGATCAAATCTTTTTTCTAAAAATTCTGGAATGGTCGTCAATCCCATACTCAAATATTTAGGAATAAAATATACCGCCGCCGCAATCAAAGCCAAAGCCGAAGTAACTTCCCAGGCAATAATGATCGCTCCATTTTTATAGGCAGAACCATTCATCCCCACTAAATGTTCGGTAGAAATATTCGTCAATAACATCGATCCAGCAATCACAAATCCCGTCAAACTTCGACCTCCTAAAAAATAACCGTCTTTACTATTAAGTTGATCTTTACGGAGATTCCAAGTAGCATAAGCCGCCACAAAACCAGTGAAAAGTAGAAAGGATAGAAACTGTAGCATGTTTTTTTTGCTAAAGGTAGGGAATAATTAATAATGTTTTAATGAATAATGCGAATCAGGGTTTAAACTAACTAAAATCAAAATTATTGACTAAATCATTTCAATTGACTTTGTTTTTTTGCTATTTGCTCTTAGCTTTTGGCTTGGCCACCCGTCCCTTCGGGTTCGCTAATTAGCATTAGCTCATCCTCTTCTATCACGATAGAGTGAAGCAAATAGCCAAAAGCTAAATGCCAAAAGCCTTTTATAAGCTAGCTTTGGTTTTAAATTAAATTTCAACTCCTGATTCACATGATTA
>JALZUU010000548.1 GCA_023300665.1 Saprospiraceae bacterium
TTTTCGTCCCATAGCTAAGGCTATGAAACTCAAAAAGAGCTTCGTCCTGACAATCAAGCATTTATCTTCGATTTCGAACATCATTTTAAAACAACTTCTTGATATTAAAATTATGTTTGAGAACAAAGTTAATAAAACTTCACTTCAAAAAGATTTCCTTAATTTTGTAGCCTTTTATAGACCGTCTTTTAAAAGCTTAAAGCACCAATATGCACCAAGTCAAACACCTATTATTTCAGATTTATTTTATTTTACCATTATTGGGTGTCCTCTCCGCATTGAGCGGTTTGAATGCGCAAGAGACCTTAACCTTAGAAAAGGCTATTTCCATCGGTATGGAGAACAATTTTTCTATCAAAATAGATGAAAAAAATATTGAAATCGCTGAAGCAAATGACCATTGGGTCAACACGGGTAAGACGCCAACCATTGATTTAAATGCTGGGTTTAATAATACGTTTACCAACGATAATAACCCCGCTAGTTTTCTCCAAGGTACTTATTATAATGGAAGCTTAAATGCTTCTTTAAATGGGAATTGGGTAATTTATAATGGCGGTCGTTTTAAAATCAACAAAAAACAACTTGAACTCGCGGTTAGTCAACAGCAATTAAATAAGGCCGCTGGGATTCATGATTTACTTCGCGACATTTACCAACAATATTATTCTGTTATTTTTCAACAGGAGCAATTAACGGTTTTAAATCAAGTTTTTAGTTTGTCTAAAGATCGGCTTCGGTATGAAAATATTCGAAAAGAATATGGTCAATCCAATAGTTATAATCTAACGCAATTTGAGGCTGCTGTTTTGACCGATAGCGTTTCAATTGTTCAGCAATTACAAAATATTGAAATTGCAAAAAGAAATCTTTATCAGACTTTAGACATCATTGGTTTTGAAAATTATCAATTTGAAGAAAACTTAGAAGTTCGTCCCAACCCTATTAACGAAGAAGCACTTCGCACTGCTTTAAGTGAAGAAAACTATACTTTAAAAAGTCTAGAAATGTTGGCCAGTCTGAATCGACTAAACACAGAATTTGCCAAGGTATCTAGAAAACCGACCTTGAGTGTAAACGGCTCCCTTGGTTATGCGAGAAATGGTTTTAAGTTTTTTGCGGATGACCCAAATACGGGCGACCCTTTTCAATTTATACAAAGTAACCGTCTTACAGGAAGCGTTAATTTGGCACTTAACTATAATCTCTACGATGGTGGTAAACAAAAATTAGACATCAATTCTGCTCAACTTCAAGAGGAGTTAGACCAACTTTCTTTCCTCGAAACTAAAGCAAACTTAACCAACCAACTCGACATTTTACTGGCCAATTACCAAAATCAAGTTCAGATTCTAGAGCTAACAGACAGCCAAATCGCTATCGCTCGCCAAAATATTCAACTGACCGAGGAACGATTTAAAGCAGGCCAGCTGACTTCTCTCGATTTTAGAAATGTACAAATCCAATACTTAAACGCAGCCTTTAGTAAGATTTCAGCGATCTATGATTTATTGCTTTCTAGAAATGAAATAGATTGGTTGGTGGGGAGATATGAAGGGTAAATCAAGGGGGAATTCAAGTTCGATCTAATTTCTTTTTGAAAATCGCCAAAATCGCCCCGAGCCCTAAAGGGTGTTCTTGGCGATTTTTCTCTGCTTGCCCGTTGGGCTTTTAGCTGCTCCTGTAAACATAACTCTCTTCATTTTCGACCACTTAAAGCGCGGATGCTCCTTTAGAGCCTGTCCCGCACACTTGCGGGAAGTTAGAGGCGAGCAAAGGCCCTTTTTAAGACTTTTTTATTTTTGAAAATCGCCAAAATCGCCCCTTCCCTAAAGATTGTTCTTGGCGATTTTTCTCTGCTTGCCCGGTGGGCTTTTAGCTGTTTCTTTTAAGTATAACTTTCTTCATTTTCGACTTCCTAAAGCGCGGATGCTCCTTTAAGAGCTTGTCCCGCACACTTGCGGGAAGCTAGAAGCGAGCGGTGGCATTTCTGTCTAATCATCATTCCCAAACAAATCCTTATTTGATTTTCGGCCGTTGAGAATGGGTTCTGGGCGTGGGGCTTCGTCCCAGGTATGATGGAAGATTTTTTCTACGGCAATCCAACGTCCTTTTTTAAATTCAAAACCACGATAAGAACCATCTGGTAAGAATGTTTCCTCTCCGTATTCGTTGTTCGTTGGTAGTAAATTATCGTGGATTAGAATATTGAGATAATCATCATAATTCAGTCGAATTGAAGTTGCTGCACTGTAGTTTAGAACAAATCGATAAAAGGCTAAATCAGGTCGATCTTCTTCCGAAGGAAAGAAAGTAGCGTCTCCAAAAACAGGCTGATCATTTTCAAAATAAAGAACCTCTACTAGTTTTCTTTTAGTGAAAAACCGATAGCCATCTGCTCCAAAAAGTAGGTATCGCTTACCAGCTTTGGTTTTGTATTCTTTGATATTATAATACAAGGCGCCATACCAACTATCCTTGGTCAAAACTTCATAGGGAAGATCCTCCGCAGCCACCGCTTCGGATTGATCATCTAAAACATGAACGGTTGGCTTTTTACCTGCTACTTGGATAACACCGAAATATTTATACTTATCAATGTCTTCATAAAGCTGCCAAGTGAAGATTCGAAAGGACTTATCTTTAGGTTCTAAAATAGACACAGAAGTCAAAGAGTCAAAGGGATATTCGAATGATCCAGCTTGATCTAAAGTCTCTGTTAAAGTTATCTTAATCTTTTCCGCAGCAAGGGTTCGCTCCGCTGGTAAGGTATCTGTGAGAAGGGTGATTCCAAAATCAATTAACTGACGTTCTACGTCTTGAAATTGGATTTGCTGTGCAGAAACTAGACAAGGAAGGAGTAAAAGTAGGATTATTTGCTTCATATTACGGTGTGTTTGTACCGCAAAGATAACGAAGATTAAAGGATTTTTATTATTTGATTTGCGTATTTGCGGATTAAGTTCTTATAATAATTCAAGTAATAAAAACTTTAAGAAAATAATTTTTAATCCAATCCAGAATCCGCACATCAAATAATCCGCA
>JALZUU010000549.1 GCA_023300665.1 Saprospiraceae bacterium
TAAGCGGCCACTACTTGATCTCGAACAGATCGTTCTTGTGTAACCAATTCATCACCGACATATTCTTTAAAAGCTCTGGCTGCTTTTAAAGCCGTAAAATAACTTCCATCAAAAATTAAGGCGTTTAAATCTAGGCCAGCAGTAAAACTATTTCTAAGGAAAAAACTAACTTGATTAGAATAATCAGGAGGAAGCTCTCCGGTAACAGGATCAATGGAAAAAGCTTCAAACGCATCTGGTAAAAATGAAACAGGCAACTTTAGATAATGTTGAAAATTAACGGTACCGTTTAATGTTGGAATCCCGACAGCGCGTCGTTCAATAATTTGTGCATCTGCGTCTGAGATATTTTCTTTGGCAATCTTAATATTAAGATTATGTTTATAGGCATATTGGATTGCTTCCGAAAGACTAAAGGTAGGCTCCTCTGTTGATTGTGCAAAAAAGGTAATCGCATAAATGAGAAAAAGGAGGCTAAAGGATAATTTTTTCATTTGTATCTACTTAGTATATTTTTCAAATAATTTTAAGCCCTTCGGCAGCGCAATTCCATGAAGATGATAATGCACATATTCTAGATATAAATTTTCTTTATTATAATCTTTGAGTGGAAAAACATCTTCATCAACTACCAACATGGTTTTCCCTACATAGAGTTTTGCGATAATATCGGTATTCATATTTTTCCGATACAACCCTTCCAAAATCCCTCGATCTAGATTCGCTTTTATGGTTTCATAAATATAACCTTGATGTAGCGCTTCCATCATCCCCCAAATATCTCCGTAATATTTTTGCATATCATAGAGGGTAGTCGGAGAAACTTCTCGCAGAAGGCTTGTTACGTATCTAGCGATTCCTATCATTTCGTCTACCGCATCCTTGCTACTACCCGAAATTTCATTGATGGCTGCTTCCTCCTCCTTGATATGTTTTTGAAATACTTCCTGAATAAGATCTCGCTTATTTTTTACACATTGATATAAAGTCTTTTTAGATATACCAAGTTGCCGAGAGATATCGTCCATTGACACACTCTTCAATCCATATTTCATGAACAACTCATGTACTTTATCTAAGATGGTAACTTTATTCATTATTGCTATATAAACGATGGAAACTATTTTATAGTTTAAAGTTTCCTTAGTTTTTTTTTGCAAAAATACATATTTTTTTCAAAGTTGCTTCAATGTCTAATATTTTCCAAAACAAAAATCGTAGTCCTTCTTTGAATTAAGATTTTAGATTACCTTGCTATTTCAATAATAGTCATTATAAATCCTAAATAAATGAAAAAGATATTCTTCTTGCTTAGTGTCGTTATTCCTTGTATTCTAATTGGAACTTGGATTCAGAATAATCATCAAACTGCTATCTCTCCAACAGAAATAGGTGAGGAGTTAGGTGAAAATGTCGAAAATCGGCCAGACGATTATTTCTTTGCGCAACGAGCCTATCCGCACAATCAGATCAATCGGTCGGTATATCGAGCAGCCCGTAAGCAATCCCAATTGGCTCGTGAAGCAGCCGTTCAACGTACCAATGGTAGTTGGGAATCAAAAGGCCCCATCAATGTTGGTGGACGAATTACGGATTTGGTTTTAGATCCATCTAATCAATCTACGATCTATGCGGGTACTGCTTCTGGAGGAATTTTTAAAACGACCGATGTTGGCGAAAGCTGGACTCCGATCTTTGACGACGAAGGAGCTTTGTCGATTGGAAATTTAGCCATTGATCCACAAAATCCACAAACCCTTTATGCAGGAACAGGAGAAGCCAACGGTTCTTTTGACTCTGCTGCTTTTCCGGGTGATGGAGTTTATAAAACAACAGATGGTGGTGATAACTGGGAAAATATGGGTCTTGAAAATACCGATCATATTGGTCGGATTGTAATTGATCCAATAAATACAGAACGGGTATTTGTAGCGGCGGCTGGAACACTATATGGCAAGTCTAATGACCGTGGTGTTTATCGAAGTATCAATGGTGGTCAAGACTGGGAACAAGTTTTATTCATTAGTGATTCTACTGCAGTTATTGATATAGCCATCAATCCTCAAAATCCAAATATCATTTTTGCTGCGAGTTGGGAACGACTACGCTTTCCTTTTGGAAGAGTATATGGCGGCTCTACTTCTGGTATTTATCAATCCATTGATGGTGGTAATAATTGGACCAAACTTGACAACAACGGACTTCCTCCAAGTAATCAAAATACGGGACGAATTGGTTTATACATTGCGCCTTCTGATCCGAATCAAGTTTATGCGACTTTCACAAGCAATCCAATTACCAATGAATTTTCAGGACTATATAAATCATTTAATGGAGGACAAAATTGGTTTAATCTGGGTCCGGATATTGACTTTGTCTTTTCTTCTTTTGGTTGGTATTTTGGTAATGTCCGTGTAGCTCCCAATGATCCGAATGAAGTATACGTTCTGGGGGTTCCACTGGTACAATCTATGAATGGTGGAAGCTCTTTTGAAGAAGTAACGCAAGATATGCATGTGGATTTTCATGCCTTAGAAATTCATCCTACCAATCCTAATTTCCGAGTAATCGGTAACGATGGTGGAATCTATGTTTCGCAAAACGGTGGTAATAGTTGGACGCATCGCGCCAATCTCCCCATCACTCAATTTTATGCTTGTGAACTCGATGAGCAAAATCCTGAACGGCTATATGGTGGTGCGCAAGATAATGGAACAAATCGAACACTAAGTGGACAAGATGATGATTATGATAGAATTTTTGGAGGAGATGGTTTTTATGTAATCGTTGATCCAATTAATAATGATTTTATTTATTTAGAATTTCAAGGAGGTAATATCTTCCGATCTTTAGATGGTGGTTTTTCCTTTCAATCGGCACTAGATGGAGTCGATAGTGATGATCGAAATAATTGGAATACACCGATTGTCATGGATAAAAATAATACCTCTATTTTATATACTGGAACAAATCATTTATATCGAACTACGAATCAAGCAGCCTTTTGGAATCAAATTAGTCCAGA
>JALZUU010000550.1 GCA_023300665.1 Saprospiraceae bacterium
ATAAAATTGCTGAAAAGAAAGCCAACGAATTATTAGAACACAAAGATGCAATCGTTAATTTAATTGAAAAAAATATCGTTAGCCGTTACCACTTCCAAAAAGGAAGAATTGAAATGGGCCTAAGAAATGATATTGAAATTAAAGAAGCAGTAGCTATCTTAAATGATAAAGCAAAATATGATGCGATTTTAAAGTAAGCCTAGGCAAACGTTAGAATCGATTATCATTAAAGCGGTTTAGTTCTCAGAGAGAGAATTAAGCCGCTTTTTTAATGTGACCAATCTATGCAGAAAGTTTGTTCAATCCTCTACATCTTAGAGTAAGCTTGGTAGAGTTATTTAAAACATAATAATTGCTTTGGAGTATATTTTAATGTTTTTTCATTTTTTTTTTTTTTTGAAAAGTATTGTTTATATTTATCTTATCAAGGTCAACTGACCATTCTAAAAAAAAAGCTATAAGTCGAAAGATGTCTGATTTTATAGTTATTACATTGTACGAAATAAATTAAGAGAGAAAAACTTATTTATAATTGACTGTCTAGATGCTTAGTCTGGGTAAGATAATAGATATAGTAGTTCTATGTTTGAAAAAGAACAGGTAAGCTTTCTAGAGTTGCCCTAGACAATCTATACCTGATAACTAGATTGGAAGACTGATAGAAACTAATCTCATAACATTACAATTTTTAACTAAAAATGATGCTATTATGAAACTAAAAACACGCCAAGAGCTTGCCCAAGCCTATGGGATTCATCGGAAGACCCTTTATCGTAAATTGGCAACTGCAGGAATTATCTTAAAAAGAGGATTAATAAGTCTGGAAGAACAGGAAAAAATATATAAAGTATTAGGAAGGCCGAAAGGAACTAAAAAAGGCGATGGCAATCAGATTGCTTTTTGAAATGTCCCAAAATGTCCCAAGATGCCCCGTTTTGTCCCAAAAAATAAAACTATTGTTAGGTAGCTTTGTCGTAGGGTGGTTTTTAACTACTCTGATAGAGTTTATATTCTGTAAATAGGTCTAAGCAATATGAAGTACAGACCGACTCTTAAGAGAATATTTGTGCGACACTTCCTAAATTTTTAAGCGATGAAAAAACTATTTTTTATTACCTGTTCACTAGTATTTATTTCTATGGTGCTAGTGGTTTCATCTTGTTCCAAGCAGAAATTTGAGGGTGATTTAACTACTGATGCTGATAAATTAAGTCAAGCTAGTTCAAGAGATAAAGATGACTCTGTTTACGAAGTGGAGTATATTTTAGATTATATAAAAACCAATGCACCGATAGATTGGAGGAGAGAAAGAGATGCAAAATTATTACACAGTATTGGCTTCTATACTGATTTTTCTTATATTATTGGTTATAAGCCAAAAGGGTTTACTGACTTTGAAAATAGTTTTAATCTTAATGAAATTAGTAAGTCTAGTTGGAAAGATGCCAGGGAAAAAATTTTAAAGGAATTTGATTTTAATGGAGATGATGTACTACAAGATGATGGAGGTTATCTATTACCTGCAATTTTAGTGAAGTCGAGTTCATTTGAAACTATGGAACGCTTAATGAAAATGGATGAATTGTATGCCATTGAACCAGAAACAGCAATATTTTTATTAATGTTTGATGAGGAATTATCGGACATTCAATTTGAAATCCCAGTTGTGAGTGGAGAGGAAAATAGATCAGGTTGTAGTTGTGAGCAGCCTAGCGAACCGAATGTAAATGATTTTAAGCCAATTAGAGAAGGGATGAAAATGCCTTGGAATTATGAATTTAATGGTGTTGATGAATTTGATATTAATGAGCAAATTGATCCAAGTATTACTCATGCTTGGGATATTTCAACTGGAGATAACATTGGTGTTGCAGTAATTGATTCTGGGGTATCATACGAACAAGAAAATTTAGATAAGCTTGGTGCTTTTGATGTGCCGGATAATATTGATAGATATGAGGAAAGAAGAAATTTTTTAGATGTTGAACTTGGACCCATGGTTTTTGGGGTAGGAATTGGAGGGCAACAAATAATTGCAATTGTAGAGCAACCTATTGAAGATGTTAGCCGTGCAGCACATGATAGATGTGGACATGGAACTAGAATGGCAGGAGTTATAGCTGGGCCAAGGGGCAATGATGGAAATTCAGTAGGGATTGCTTATAACTGTGACTTGTATAATTATCGAGCTGTACATAATCCTGTTATTTGGACAAATAGAGAAATTTTGGCAGTTGCTGAAGCATTACAAGCAGCGGCAGCAGAAGAAAATGTAAAAATAATTAATATGTCAATTGCTCAACCATTTAGAACTTTAAGGAGCGCATTCATCGACTTAGGTATTTTTACTGCATATAATGCAGGTAAAATGATTGTATGTGCTGCAGGAACAAGTGGGGTTAATACTAGTACCGTTTTATTTCCTGCAAGTAGTAATAAAACGATTGCTATTGCAGGAATGAAGGTGCCGGAAAATTATCCAAATGGTGGTGAATTTGAAACATGTAATGGGTGTCATATTGGTGAGGAAGTTAATTATAGTATAATTTTCGAAGATATAGAAAACCCCAATAGAACCAGCTTAGCAGTTACTTGTGATGGAGATATACCATCACTTTCAGGAGGTACATCTACAGCAGCGGCTACATTTTCTGGAATTGCAGCTCTGGTTTGGAGTAAATTAATATCGGAAGCTTCTCCTAATGATCCTCCTGTTATTAGATCAGATGTATTAGCAAGAATAAGTCAATCAGCAAATAATCCATTAGAAATGACAGAGTTTGGAGCGGGATATATAAATGCTTTAGATGCTTTAGAAAATTAAACATAAAATTTATAGTAAAAAGCTAAATAAATTTTAGAAAAAGTAAAGGATTTCAACAATTACATTATACTAACGAGTATTTTCATTAAATATATATTTAAT
>JALZUU010000551.1 GCA_023300665.1 Saprospiraceae bacterium
CTCATCTAAGAATAAAATTCTTATTTCTAAATCTCAATTCTTAAAGAGTAACAAGTCTAATGAAAATTGCCGTCAATACGCGTCTATTACTAAAAAATCGATTGGAAGGAATCGGTCGCGTTACCTATGAAATTATCCGTCGCTTAGTAGAACAACATCCTGAAGATGAGTTTATTTTTTGTTTTGATCGGCCGTATGACGAAGAATTTATTTTTGGCAAAAATGTAACACCTCTAGTTATTTCGCCACCATCTCGACATCCTTTTTTATGGTATTTATGGTTTGAACAATCCTTACCTCGTGCTTTGAAAAAACATCAACCAGATGTTTTTTATTCTCCTGATGGTTATGCTAGTTTAAATTTAAAATGTCCTACCGTTATGGTTACGCATGACTTAGCGCATGTTCATTATCCAAACGAAATTCCTTTTTTGGTTAGAAAATATTATGACTATTATGTTCCTAAATATTTAAAAAAATCGGATCAAGTCATCAGTGTTTCTCACGCAACCAAAGAAGATATTTTAACACAATATCACCTTTCTTCCGAAAAAACATCCGTGGTTCATAATGGAAATCGGGATGGTTTTTCTAAAATTAAAAAAGAACAAAGAAAAGCAACTCAAGCAAAATATAGTCAAGGTTGCCAATACTTTTTTTATCTCGGTGCGGTGCATCCACGTAAAAATTTGGAACGTTTGATCACGGGTTTTAATTTATTTAAAAAAACATCTGGAAGTGATATCAAACTATTAATTGGTGGACGATTAGCTTGGCAGACTGATACCGTCAAAAAAACATTCGAACAATCTGTACATAAGTCAGATATTAAATTTTTAGGATTTATTCCGGAAGAGGATTTATCTTTTTTAATGGGATCTGCTTTAGCGATGGTTTATGTTTCACTATTTGAAGGATTTGGGTTACCGATTTTAGAAGCCATGTATGCGGAAGTTCCGGTCATTACTTCTAATGTAAGCGCTATGCCAGAAGTAGCAGGAGAAGCGGCATTATTAGTTGATCCAGTTTCTGTAGATGAGCTAGCTTTAGCCATGCAGAAAATTTATGAAGATAAATCGCTTAGAATTGATTTGATAGAAAAAGGAAAAATTCAACGAGAGAAATTTAACTGGGATCAATCTGCGGAAAAAACTTATGCTATTTTAAAAAAGGTGGTATCTAAAAAATAGGTGTTTTCGTTAGTCCATCCATTACCAATATTCGCTTGATAAAAAATGAGGTAAAGTCCTCTCTCACAAATTCACTAAATCCACTTCACAATTAGTGAGGAGATTTAGTAAACCTTAATTTTTTCAGCAGGTTGTTTTTTCAATTCGTCTAACACGAAATTTCACCCTAAGTTGTTGCTTTATTTTTTTTCCATAACACACCACAACCAACAATTCCAATTATTACTAATAATAGTGAAATTATCTCAGCCTGCGTGAGCGAAAGACCAAGAATATTGTATTTTTCATTGATTCTAATTTGTTCAATAGCAAAACGTTCTGCGCCATTCATAATCAGGTAAATGAAGAAAAGCATTCCAGGAATCACAATTCTCTTTCTAATTCCCCAAAGGATAGCACCAAGGGTTCCAGCCATTACGATCTCGTAGATTGGGGTAGAAAATACAGGGACAGGAAGTCGATTGCAATAGCGAACTTTACAGTCTTCCATTCTAACACCCGCATCAATCACATTGTGTGGATAATCATAAGCCCAAACCCAATCAGGTAGGAATCCAATGATGGCAGGTTTAGTAGCTTCATAAATTACCTTTCCTTGTTCCACTACTCGAATTGGATCACCCCAGTCGCCATCACCTGAAAAATGACAACCCATTCTACCTACTGCATAAGAAATCATCAGTGCCGGAGCAACTGCATCCATCACGTGAATAGGTTTAAGACCAATCTTTTTAACGTAAAAATAAGTCGCTATAAATCCACCAATCAATCCTCCATAAATGGCCATTCCACTACCTGAAAAAATTGAGGCAGCCCATTGTCCAAAGCTCATTGCTCCACTAAAAACTAAGTCAAGGTCTTCTAGCATCGCAAATAATTTTGCTCCAAGTACGCCACTAAGTGCAGCTACCATGGTGATATCTCCAATTCGTTCGTAGGGTCTGATCCTGATTCTAACTAATTGTGGTGGATCTAATTTTTCTCGATTTTTTTCGTACCATTTAAAGGCAGCAAATAGTCCACAAAAAATAATTCCTCCGATTAGACTACCCTTTGAAGAAAAAATAATTCCTGCTGGATCTATTTTAAAATCTTCAAAATTTGAAACGATATATAAAAATTTAAACCCTAAAATAAATCCTAGAATAGCATTTCCAATGATTTCGAAAGGGGTTGCTGGATTTCCTTTGGTCTCCTCGATTATTTTTGATTCTAATAATCCTTCCGCTTCTTTTCGACGCAGCTCCATCATTAACATGAACGCAGCAGTTAAAAAAGCCATCACTAAAAAAAAGCCAAAAGTTTTAATAATGGAAAGTCCGTTATCGGGAGCTGTACCTAATAGATCGTGAAAAAAATAGGAGAGATCTGGATACATGTGTATTGTTTGTTTAAAAAAATGCAAAAATGCAAACGGTTCATTTAGAGAAGCCCTTATGGTCTAGCTAAATTTTTATCCGATTGCTGGAATTTCCATAACGTTGGCCGAAACATGGCCTTCTTCGGTAATATTCATAAGCTGAACAGCTCCGATATTATTGATCATTTCTGGTTGTAATGGTGCTTCTATTTTGATATAATTATCGGTAAAACCACTCATCAGTTCTTTATTTTTATGTACTTCAAAAAGGACTTCTCTAAACTGTCCTTGGTATTGTCGATAAAAATGTTGTCTTTTTTTCTCTGATAGTATTCGAAGCATTTCATTTCGACGACGACGTTCTGCCATTGGAACTGGATTCTCCATTTCAGCGGCAGGCGTGTTGGCTCTTTCTGAATAAGTAAATACGTGGAGATAAGAGATATCCAATTGGTTTAAAAACTCATAAGTCTCTAAAAACTCGGTTTCGGTTTCTCCAGGAAATCCAACAATCACATCTACCCCAATACAGCAATGTGGCATTACCTTCCGTATTTCTTTTACTCTTTGGAGATAAAGATCACGGTTATAACGACGACGCATCGCTTTTAATATTTTATCACTACCTGATTGTAATGGAATATGAAAATGTGGAACAAAGCGCTCTGAGTTGGCTACGAAGCGAATAATCTCATCCGTACATAAATTAGGTTCGATCGAAGAAATTCGAAAACGATTAATTCCTTCTACTTTATCTAAAGCTTTTACCAAATCTATAAAAAGCGCTTCTTTTTTAGGCTTAACACCTTCGATGACTTCGGTACCATTCCCAAAATCCCCAATATTTACACCTGTGAGTACAATTTCTTTTACCCCTCTGCTAGCAATTTCTTCCGCGTTGGCAACGACGCTTTCTACCGTATTGCTACGACTCTTTCCGCGAGCTTGTGGGATTGTACAAAAAGAACATTTATAATTACATCCATCTTGTACTTTCAGAAAAGAACGAGTACGATCTCCAAAAGAAAATGCATTAATAAAATCTTTGGCTTCGGTTACTTCTCCAGCGATGACCATTCCTTTACCTGGTGCTTTACTAAGGTCGTCAATAAAATCGAGGATTCTAAATTTTTCAGCCGCACCTAATACCAAATCTACTCCTGGAATTTCGGCTATTTCTTGTGGTTTTAGCTGTGCATAGCAACCAATAACCACGATGAATGCCTGCGGTGCAGCGCGTAATGCTTGTCGTACTACTTTACGACATTTTCGATCTGCAAAATCAGTAACAGAACAAGTATTGATAACATAGATGTCTGCTCCTTCATCAAATTTCACTTCATGATAGCCTTTACCCTCAAAACTGCGACCGATGGCCGATGTTTCGGAATAATTGAGTTTACACCCAAGCGTATAAAATGCGACAGATTTTGGTGTTGCCATAGTACAAAATTACGGAATTTTGCTGGATCAAAAACGGTTACCACGAATCACATAATCGTATTTTTCAATACCTAGGATCAGCTTGGGTAATGCATTGGTTTCTAATAAGGTTTCTTCTTTAATCAAAAACTCTAAAAAACTGGTTCGCTCATCATATCCTTCGAAGATAATATAAGAAAGGTAAGATAGCGAATCTTCGTATTTTCGAGCACGGCTCATACGGAAAATTTTATCGTGCAAGTCATATTCAATAATCAAAAATCGATTATTTGATTTATAATGATAACAAGATAAAAACATGGGATAATGCACAAAATTCTCTTGATCTTCTCCTACTAAATTACGATCGTAAAGTGGATATAGGATGACTTCACTATGGATGTTATATTTTTCTAATTCGCTACGAAGCGTATAGAGTTTTTCTTTTAGAATCTCTGAAATCAAATCTCTTTCAGAAATATCACTATAATTAAACCAATCCTTTTTAAAAATATCAAAATAAGTAACCTCTCCGATTCGCAATTTATAGTCAAATCGTCCATAACCAGGAACTACATAACCAGGATAATAAAATATTTTCCCCATTTGTTTTGCCCACTCAATTTCCAGTAACATGGTATAATATCCCAAACTATCTGAACGATATTCTGGGTCAAATAATCCCATAATACTCGCAATAGTTTCATCGCCAACATCAAAAAAGCTAGCTCCAATCAACTGATCTCCATCATAAATGCAAGTCTCCCAAGTATTGTAGATATCTCTTGAGGATTCCCCAAATAATGATTCTACTAGTGATCCAGCAATATATCCTTCGAATCTTTTTTTATGAACTTGATATAGCGCTTCTTTCTCTTCGTCAAAAACTGCTTCGCGAGAAATAACTCTAAACTTGCGGCCATTATGATTCATCAATTTACGCTGGCCTCTTCTGAATTCAAATTCAGGTAAGCCTAGTCTCACCCAAAGGGCAGTATATAAAGCTCCATGAAAACATAAAAATTGACAGGTAAAAATCATTTGTCCCATTCTAAACCAACCCTGTTCCAGATACTGGTCCAGTGTCTCGCCTGACATCGCACGTGGGTAATGAATTTGTGTAAACATAAGTTAATTGAAAGTAAGAGAAAGTGTTCCAAAAAACCACCAATATAGGAACTATAACGATCTGATTCCACTCTTTGCTCCTTTAATAATAAAATATGTCTTGATTAAGTTTCAGACATACTCCAATTACCTTAAAACTGCTTGAGATTACCAGATTGCGTAGTGGTCTAGTTGTAGGTATTCATTATAAAAAAGACGGGTTGTTTCTTCGAATGATTGGGTATAATCAGAAACATAAAACTGATGACCATTTTTCTTTTCATCGTTCAACAAGTCCTGTTTACGAAGTTTATGCGCTATATCCTTTACCGTAAATAAGGTAGAATCAAGAACTTTAACTCCTTCTCCAAAAAAATCTTCAATATCCGAACGAATCAATGGGTAGTGCGTACAGGACAAGAGTAACGCTTCTATTCCTTTAAATTTTTCATTAGAAAGATAAGTTTCAATAACGACTTGGCTTATTTTATTGTCGAAATATCCTTCTTCAATCATCGGAACTAATAGTGGTGTTTCTAATGCCGCTACCTTCAAGCTAGGTTGTTTTTCTCGTAATTTACGTTGATATACATCCGAACGAATCGTGGCTTTAGTGGCAATGATGCCGACTTTCTCATAATTTTTTTCAACCACTGCATCTATCAATGGGTCTATTACATTGACAAAGATGGCTTCTCCAGGAAAAAAATCAACCAAGACATTATAAGCAGCTGAAGAAGCAGAATTACAAGCGATTACAATCATTTTGCAATCTCGCTCCAATAAAAATTTTACGATTTTAAGACAATAATACCGAATTGCGTCCGCAGATTTATCACCATAAGGAAGGTGAGCGGTATCCCCGAAATAAATAATTTCTTCGTTAGGAAGGTGCCTATTAATAGCATTGGCGACCGTGAGGCCGCCAATGCCAGAGTCAAAGACTCCAATAGGTTGCTTTTTATGAGGCGTTTTTGTCAAAATCAAAAAATCTTAGGAAAGGTAAAGTTGTAGTTTATTTATTCAACATTCCTTACATACCTAATTGAGATTTGACTGCCGTTGTAGCATCTTGTGCATCATCAGCATAAAGCAAGATTCCAGCACCTGGGCTACCATTAAATAACATCGTATATCCTTGCGCCTTAGCAACTGCTGTGATCGCATCATTGATCTTTAGCAGAATTGGTTCTAGCAATTCGTTACGTTTAGCAAGTAGCTGCTGCTGCATTGTCTGCTCAAATTCCAAGATTTTATTTTGCTTTTCTTGTAATTCTTTTTGCTTCGTCTCTTGCTGAATAGGACTTAATTCTCCTTTTTCTAGTTTAGCTTGAGCTGCTTGTGACTCTCTTTGTAATTCTTCCACCATTTGTTGTCCTTTCTTTTGCAATACTTTCTGCAAAGATTCTAACTGTGGTTCCATTTGCTTAAACTCCGGAATATCTGATAAGATTAAATCGGAATTAACGTATCCATACTTTTGCGCGCTAACATTTAAACTCAATGCGAAAAATGCAACAAGCAAGAAACTGATTTTCATAAGTTGTTTCATGATATTATTATTTTTTTAAATTTGTGTAATTTTCTAGGCTACAATAAAAATAATTGCGCCGGCAAAGATAATACTTTTATTTGGCTCTGAAATAGCCATTTCGTTACATATATTTTATACCCTAAATAGGGGAGTCAACCTCAACGTTTGTCTAAGTTCTTATTTAAGTGCTGAAATAATTTCTTCGGTCTTATCATAACGCTCGTTAGCGAATATTAATCCAGCTGTGCTACTCTTGTCTAGGATAAAATCATATCCTTTATCATTTGCAAAATCTTCTATCACACCATATACTCGATCTTGAATAGGTTGTACTAGATCTCTTCTTTTTTGGAATAATGCTCCTTCTGGTCCAAATTTATCTTTCTGCATCTCTCGTACTTCTTTTTCACGGGCCATAATTTCTTCTTCTTTTTGACCACGCATTTCTTCGCTCATCAGTACTTGTTCTGCCTGATATTTATTGTAAAGGCCTTTGATTTTGTCGTATTTTTCAGAAATTTGTCGTCTCCACTGAGCGGAAACTTGATCGATCTCTGCTTGAGCAGCTTTATAGTCAGATAAACTTTCTAATACTACAGTAACATCTACTGTCGCAATTCGCTGTGCTATAGCTTGGCTAGAAATAACTAGAAATAACGCACCAGCAAGTAAAATTCTTTTAATGGTTTTCATAAAAATCATAATGTATTTTTTATATATTATTGGAAGTTTTATTGGTCTCGTAGAATAAAAGCTCAAATTTACGATTTTATTGTGAGGCTTTATACACTATTTATTAGACTACAAGTTCTTTCATTAGTTGCGTGCAGTAAAATTTGATAAATTGACCAAATCCTCTACAACTTACTGTTTTTCATACAATTATGCCTTAAATGCCGAGCATCTTACCAATCGGTTTAACGATAGTTTAACGGAGACAAATAGCATTTAACTTTTTCTTAATTTTACAGCTGTCTTTTAATTCAAGTAAACCAACCTAATGTCAAAAAAATTTATCATTTCTACCAAACCACTGACTACGTCCGATATTCTCTCTCTGATAGAAAATCCACGCCCGTTACGATTGGACCCAAAAGTAAAAAAAGCTGTCAAAAGCTGTCAAAAATTTTTAGCAGACAAACTTGCTAGCTCCGATAAACTATTCTATGGGATAAATACAGGTTTTGGTTCGCTTTGTAATATTCAGATTAGTAAGGAAGAAACCACCGAATTACAATCCAACCTGATTAAGTCGCATGCCTGTGGAATAGGAGATGAAGTTCCAGAGGCTGTAGTTCGATTGATATTATTACTAAAGATAAAAAATATGTCGCTTGGCTACTCGGGCGTCCGACTAGAATTAGTCCAGCGACTTGTCGATTTTTATAATGCTGGCGTTTTACCTCAGATTTTCCAATTGGGTTCTCTCGGTGCCTCTGGTGATCTTGCACCACTTGCTCATCTTGCCTTGCCACTAATCGGTGAAGGAAAAGTACGGATTAATGGAAAACTGACTCCAGCTAAATCCTTAGAGAAAAAATTTGGTTGGAAACCACTAAATCTTCAGGCCAAAGAAGGTTTAGCCATGCTAAATGGCACTCAGTTTTCTACTGGTTATGGATTATGGGCATGCATTCGTTTTCAAAAATTATTGCGACAAGCCAATATGATTGCTGCACTATCCATAGATGTTTTTAATTGTCAAACCACACCTTTTGACAAAAAGCTACATATTATACGCCCTCATCCTGGACAACTTTCCACAGCGTTAGCTATTCAAAAATGGAGAAAAGGCAGTCCTTTAGCAAAAGCAGAAAAAAATAGTGTTCAAGATCCATATTCTTTCCGTTGTGTTCCACAAGTGCATGGCGCGAGTACAGATGCTATGGATCATGTGGAGAAAGTTATTTCTATAGAGATGAATGCCGTCACCGATAATCCAACCATTTTTCCTGATACGGATGATATTTTGTCTGGTGGTAATTTTCATGCACAACCCATCGCTTTAGCATTAGATTATTTCGCAACAGCTTGTGCCGAAATTGGAAATATTTCTGAAAGACGAACCTATCAACTTATCAGTGGAAAACGAGATTTACCTCCATTTTTAATTCAAAAGCCTGGCTTACATTCTGGTTTAATGATTCCACAATATACTGCTGCCGCGATTGTTAGTCAAAATAAACAATTAGCTTCGCCCTCATCCGTTGATTCAATCGTCTCGTGTAATGGTCAAGAAGATCATGTAAGTATGGCGGCCAATGGAGCAACTCGATTATATCGAATGATCGACAACTTGGAACGAATCTTAGCCATAGAATGGATGTCTGCTACCCAAGCATTGTATATTCGTCGCCCACTTAAAACGAGTAAATCATTGGAAAAGATTACGGCAGCTTATCGAAAAAAAGTAACTCCTTTGACCAAGGATAGAATTTTGTCAATAGATATGGAAGCAACGGTAGCGTTTTTAAGAGACCAAAAATTTTAAGCTTATTTATGAATTTCAAACTACTGCTAATTTGTTTCTTTTTTCTGATTCCGTTTTTGGGTTTTACTCAAAGAGGAAAAGGAATTTCTGTGGAACCAACGCTGCACGTAGGAAAAATTTTTAAACATACTTCTAAATTACTTTTTCCAGTAGATAACTTAAGTACGGGCCTTGAGCTTAATTTTACAAATAAAAAGTATGGTAAAAAAAGCTGGCATCAACAACTGAAATATCCAAAGGGAGGAGTAAGCTTATTTTATTACCATCTAGGCAATAAAGATCTTTTTGGGCAAGCTATTGGGATCGCTCCCAATATTATCTTTCCAATTTTTCATAAGAATCGGATAGACAGTAATTTTCAACTTGGTTGGGGGATTGTTTATGTAAGCAAACGATTTGATCCAATAGAAAATCCACAAAACAATGCTTTAGGGTCGAATATTAATAGCCTTAATACTTTTAAGTGGCAGTTAGGCTATCGAGTTAATCCAAAATGGAAACTTAACGTTGGTGCTAGCTTCACACATTTTTCAAATGGTGCTTCACAATTGCCTAATTTTGGTATTAATATTCCTGCGATAACGATTGGAACCGTCTTTACACCCAATCCAATCAAAAAAGAAGATATTGTTACCCATGAAATTGAACCACTCAAAAAACGCTGGGGGTTATCGATGCACTTGGGGTTAGCTTATAAAGAACTAAGCCCAATCGGAGGACCACGTTATCCTTTCTATATAGCTTCTTTGGCAGGTGTCTATCGATTATCTGCGGTACAAGAGTTATCTTTTGGTTTGGAATATGAATATGATAAAGTGGTTTATGTTTTTGGTCTTCATACTTCTGGATTTAGCTCTGAGGGAGACGCTCGTCGAGCATCAACTCGATTAAGTGTTTTTATTGCCAATGAATTTCTTTTAGGAAATGTTGGCCTCTATGGACAACTTGGAGCCTATCTTCCCGGTTATAATTTCAATACGGATTGGTTTCTTTCCACAAAATTAGCCATGCGTTATTATTTTCCAGGTGTTGGAAAACCAACCACTAGATTTTACCTTGGACTATATTTAAAGTCTCATAAAATAGTTGCTGAATATCTTTCCATCGGAATCGGTGCACGATTATAATTTAAACACAAAACAATCACAAAATAATTTATTATGAATATCAAAAACATTTTTTTCCTCGTAATGCTAATAGCTGCCCTTACATCATGGCACTGTAGTACACTTAAGAAGATAAATCTTTTCTCTGTTGAAGATGATAAGAATCTTGGTTTACAAGTTAGCAATGAAATTGAATCAGCCTCTGGCCAATACCCACTTTTACCTGAGCGTGGTAATGAAGAAGTCTATCGTTACATTCGAAACATCACCAATAATATACTCAATGGTGGAAATGTTAAGCATAAAGATGACTTTGCTTGGCAGGTAAAAATTATTGACGATTCAAAAACATTGAATGCTTTTGCTACTCCAGGTGGTTATATTTACGTCTATACAGGTCTTATCAAATTTTTAGATACAGAAGATCAGTTGGCTGGCGTCATGGGACATGAGATTGCTCACGCAGACTTACGTCACTCTACCCGACAAATGACGAGTTCTTATGGTGTATCCACCCTTTTATCTGTTGCTACGGGTAATGCTAGTCAGGGCGCAGTCCAACAAGTTCTTTCAGGTTTAACTAGTCTAAAATTTAGTAGAAA
>JALZUU010000552.1 GCA_023300665.1 Saprospiraceae bacterium
AATAGTGGGGTAAGTATTTGTTGTTTGGATGATGCTAAAAAACTGTATTCTGGTTTTGACCTTTGTAATCCAAAGACTTCTGTTTCGATGACCATCAACGGTCCAGCGGCTACCATTTGTGCATTTTTTATGAATGCCGCGATTGACCAACAATGCGAAATGTACATCCAAGAAAATGGTTTAGAGCATTTGGTAGAAGCAAAATTGAAAGAAATTTACGATGACCAAAAACAAACGCGTCCAACCTATCAAGGAGCAATCCCAGAAAATAATAATGGACTTGGATTATTGTTATTAGGAATCACAGGTGATCAAATTTTAGAACCTAAAATCTACGCGCCTTTACGTGCTAAGGCACTTGCCTCCGTACGTGGGACGGTGCAAGCTGATATTTTAAAAGAAGATCAAGCACAAAATACTTGTATTTTCTCTACAGAATTTTCACTCAAATTAATGGGAGATGTTCAAGAGTCTTTTATTAAAAATAAAGTAAGAAATTTTTATTCCGTTTCTATTTCTGGATATCATATTGCGGAAGCTGGTGCGAATCCAATTACGCAGTTGGCATTTACTTTATCGAATGGTTTCACTTTCGTGGAATATTATTTATCGCGCGGAATGGACATCAATGATTTTGCGCCAAACCTCTCGTTCTTTTTCTCTAATGGAATTGATCCAGAATACGCAGTTATCGGTCGAGTAGCTCGAAGAATTTGGGCTAAGGCGATGCGAGAAAAATATCAAGCAAATGCGCGTTCTCAAAAATTAAAATACCATATTCAAACTTCTGGTCGCTCGTTACACGCACAAGAAATCTCTTTCAATGATATTCGTACGACGCTTCAAGCCTTGTATGCTATTTACGATAATTGTAACTCGTTACACACCAATGCTTACGACGAAGCGATTACGACACCCACCGAAGAAAGTGTTCGTCGAGCTGTTGCCATTCAAATGATTATCAACCATGAATTGGGTCTTGCTAAAAACGAAAATCCAATTCAAGGAGCGTATATTATTGAAGAACTAACAGACTTGGTAGAAGAAGCGGTATTGCTAGAATTTGATCGATTGACAGAACGGGGTGGTGTTCTCGGTGCCATGGAAACCATGTATCAACGTGGAAAAATTCAAGATGAGAGTATGCACTATGAAATGCTCAAACATACTGGAGAATTCCCCATCATTGGGGTAAATACTTATTTATCAAAAGATGGTTCACCAACCGTTATTCCTGAAGAGGTCATCCGTGCTACAGAGGAAGAAAAGCAAGATCAGATTCGTACACTAGAACAATTGCATACCAACAAAGCATCGGTAGCCGCTGCTACGTTAAAACGCCTTCAAGAAAAGTCTATTAAAAACGAAAATATTTTTGAAGAGTTATTAGAAGCGGTGAAGGTTTGTTCGCTTGGGCAGATTACGAATGCTTTGTATGAGGTAGGTGGACAGTATCGACGGAATATGTAGATTGGCTTGTTTGGCCAGTTAGCTATTGGCTAGTTAGCTTCCCTCGAACGTAAAACTACACGAGAAGAGCCTCAACTGACCAATCAACAAACGATCTAAATTTATCAAAAATCTAAAAACACTTCTAAATAGGATAAAAGAAACATTTCTTTTATCCTGTTTTATTTTATGAAAATATAATTTAACACTTAAAACATAAAAAGATTTTATTTTACTTAAAACATTTGAAAATATAATTTATGTTACTATATTTGCTTATCACAATATTTTTAACCTAAAATTTTATTACTTATGACAATTAAATTTCCTTCCTTCCTTCCTTCCTGCTAATTTTCGCCACTATGGTGTTATTTAGCTGTGGTAAAGAAGAAGCTATTGACCCAATTTTCGTTGTTGAAAAAGAATTTTTTATCGAAAATCCTGAAACGGCCACCGCAAGAGTTCTTGATTTTTTAAGCTACACCGATCTTACCGAAACGACCTTAAGAAGTGATTATCCAGATACTGAAGTCAATGAGGGTCTATGGACGCTTGAAGCAGCTGGTAATTATGTTGACAATGTCAACCTTGCACTTAAATCAGACATAACCATTAATTATAATCTATCTATTTCAAACGTCACTGATAATGGTATTCTTAAAATGTCTGGTGTAGATATGACAGATAAATTCAATCAACTACAGGCTAGTATTCTTACAGAAGAAAGCAATGGACGAGTTGCTAAAATTGTAGACTTTGAGATTGGATCAATATCTAATCAGCAAACAGACTTAGTTATTGGTATCGTTTATGCTGGACCTGACAATGGTAATAATCCAGAAGATATTAGTGGGTGTCAACCATGGCCAGAAAGTGTAAATGTTTGGGAAGCTCACACTCCTCTAACCGCTTGCTTATTGTCTGGTGTAGATAACTTTTTATGGTTTCAAACTGTCCAAATTTCAAATGAAAGCCAAATAACATCCTGTTATAATCAATTCACTGCTGGTGATTATGTATATCAAGTAGATGGAATAACTGTAGAACCAGATGAGTTTGATGAAGCACATGCTTATACATTAACAATGGTTGGCTGTATAGCCTTAGACCTTTACGGGAATTCATCACATGTAAACGGCCCTCCAATGCTATTTGATATTACATTACAAGGTGATTTCTTTTCCTCATCATGGAGTGCTTTCTTTTGTAGCGAAGTAGTGCTCGGACGTGGAATTGCGTATTAGATCTTTTTTTCAGTTCAAAGTATTAGAAAACAAATTTGCTTTCTAATACTTTAATAAACAAAAACATGAAATTTTATTTTTTAATTCTATTCTTTCTTTTTAGCAATTTATTAACAGCTCAAGACTTCATTCCTTTAGAAACTTCTTCTTACAAAGATTATATAGAAGATATCAAAGAATTGGACAATGGAAATTTTATCTATGTACAAACTTACCTTGAAGAACGCGATCCTGAAAAATTACAAGAATTATTAGTCGCTACGGATTCTATTTTCACTACGGTAAAATTAGTAGACGAAAATTTTCAACCATTAGCGGAGTTCTCTATTAAAACCGATAAGATATTTGAAACTTTATCAGGTGTCGATATTTTTCTAACAGAAACTGGATTTCTTATCTCTGGATTTACTTTTGCTCCTGATGGTTTTGCTCCCTTTCGGAAAGCATTTTTAATTGAATTAGATCATGGTTTAAATGAAATTAGTAGAAATGTTTTTGCACACGCCGCTAATATATTTTGGATCACTAATCCAATTATCAATCACGAAGGAAATATTGTTTATATAGGAATGTATAATCAAATTCCTGGCTCTACCGCTTTCCTAGCTGAATATAGTTTAGAAGGAGAATTATTAAATATAGTTGAATTCACAACTCAATTTTCAGATGATTTTGTACAATTACCTGATAGTAGTTATTATATCTACTCCCGATTTGGGAGAAAACTAAGACACCTATCTTCTGACTGGAATAGTTTTTCTGAGGAAATAATTTTTGATACAGGAGAAGGGTTTATCAATAATAACGGACACCAATTATTAGACGACGGTGGATGGTTACTTTCTGGAAGAGGTGAATTAATTGATTCAACAACCCAAACTCCATATTTTGTTAGTCAAGCAGCTATCTTTCGGCTAGATGCTACTTTAGATATTATTTACCAAAATCGACCTCCTGAAGATGTTGCTATGGGACGAGGGTTTCATGTAATGGATATGATTGATACAACTTGTATTTATTTTAGCAATGCCTATGTAACCTCTTCTTTAGGACATCCAAGTGGTAATCCCTCTGGTTTTGTTTCCATTCATAGTATCCAGCTCAATGGTGCCGAAAATTGGACACAATACTTAGGCTTTGATGCTGCTTATCATTCGATCAGAATGCTTGCGACTCAAGATGAAGGTGTTTTACTATTAGTTTATCGTTATAATGAGGAAGACAATATGAAAGACGAAGGCGACATGTACTTCATCAAACTAGACAAAGATGGAAATGTTGAATCTCCTGTTAATACCGAAGAGGAAGAATCACCTTTTATTATTCAGCAATTTTTGGTTTATCCCAATCCTGCTCGTGATTTATTGCGTTATACTTTTAGTGGAAATAAT
>JALZUU010000553.1 GCA_023300665.1 Saprospiraceae bacterium
TTTAAATTGCTCCACCAAAAAATGATGACGACGGTCGCCTAGTTTATGGATGGCTTCCCAAAGTTGATCGCCAGAATGGATTTTTTGAATCCCGTCGGCAGAGGCTTCTCCTCGTGGTTTGAGCATCCAAGGAGCCTCAACTTCAGCAATAAATTGATTGATATCTTCATCATGAAAAAGCGAACTAAAAGCAGGTACCGGAATTCCTGCGTCGCGTGCTTTTACACGCATTGCGAGCTTGTCTCTAAAAAAGCGACTGGTTGTTTCTCCCATTCCAGGAATACGAAAATGTTCTCGTAGATGTGCTGCCGCTTCTACATCAAAATCATCCAATGCAACTACACGATCAATACGCTGACTTTTCATAAAATGTGCTAATCCATTTACTAAGTCCGTAACATTCCAGCGGTCTCGGTCGTCTTGATCCATCAAAAAAACATCTGCTAGAAGGTCGCGAGGCCAAGGCTGGTGCTCATCTTTTTTAGAAGTAACTAAATAGACTTTGTTACCCGCTTTATGGCAGGCTTTGAGAAAATCAACGCCCTTAAAGCAGTTGGTGATACAGAGGAAGGTTAGCATGTTTGAAGTCTTGGATGGTTAAAATCTTGAATCGTTGAGTCCAATTTAAAATGACAATCCATACTACTGGACATTTGCGGGTTTGGTGCTACTCTCCAGCGGTACTGCCGGAGCCGGGAGGCAGCAAATGGAAGAAATGTCCAGTAGTATGATGACAATCTTTAAGTAATGCTCATACTACTGGACATTTTTAGGGCTGATGCTACCTCCTTTAGGAGGCTGGGAGGCGCGAAATGGCAAAATGTCCAGTAGTATAAGGAATGCTTTTAATTTGGACTCAACAAATCAATTAAACTTTTTCTATTTTTGCCGCCCCATATCTTGGTTTAGGCTCGTAGGTAGGAATGATTTTTTCGCTTCGTTTTTTTCCAATGACGGTACCACTTGGAATAGTAACTCCTTTACGAATGACAATCACCCCTTCTACCACGCAGTAAGTTTCTGCCCGTTCGTTTTCTAGGTCTTTACTTCCGATGATGGTAACATTATCTCCGATACGGACATTCTTATCGATAATCGCATTTTGAATAAAGCAATCTTCACCAATTCCCATATTGATAATTGTTGGATCATCAACGTCCTTGGCCAATTCATAATAATCATTACCAAAAATGATTGCGTTTTTTATAAACGTATTATCCTTGATTCTACAACGGATACCTACAATGGCATTCTCAATGGATTTAGCATTGACAATACAGCCATCGGCTAAAACTGCTTGATTCATAGTCGTACCGAAAATCTTAGAAGCAGGTAATTTTCGAGGACGCGTATGAATGATTTTTTCATTATCAAATAAATTAAAAGGAGGAAGTGGACCGGTTAGATCGAGATTCGCTTCAAAGAAACTCGGAATACTTCCAATATCTTCCCAATAACCATTGTATTCATAACTAGCAACACTTTTACCAGCTGTGATGGCATTAGGGATAATCTCTTTTCCAAAATCTGTAGCTTTATCGTATTCTGTAAATAAATCCTTAATTACCTTTTTACTAAAAATATAAATACCCATAGAGGCTAGATATACTTTACCTACTGATTCATTTTCAGGACCTACTTCAGACTCCCAACCAGCTAAGTCTTCCGCCTTTGGCTTCTCGACAAAACTATCAATCATTCCGTTTGCTTTTACTTTCATAATCCCAAAAGCAGGAGCATCTTTTGCAGTTACTGGAATTGTGGCAATAGAAATTTCAGCCTTTTTCGCTACGTGTTCTTTTGCGAAAGCTTCTAAATCCATCTGGTATAATTGATCCCCTGAAAGGATTAGAATATAGTCGTAGTCAACATTGTCCAAGTGGCGCATACATTGTTTTACCGCATCTGCCGTACCTTGAAACCAATTATCATCACCTGGAGTTTGCTCTGCTGCTAGAATATCAACAAATCCTCGACTAAATAAATCAAAGTGATAAGTATTCTTGATATGCTTATTCAACGAAGCAGAGTTGAACTGGGTCAACACAAACATGCGTTTTACGCCAGAATTAAGACAGTTAGAAATTGGAATATCTATTAATCTATATTTTCCACCGACTGGAACAGCTGGCTTCGAGCGTTGTTCAGTAAGAGGATATAAACGCGAACCAACGCCGCCACCAAGAATCATGGATACCATCTTAATCATAGTAATAAATTTTAAATATTTTAAATAAACTATCTGACCTTATACGTCAGTAGAGATTATTTGTTATTCCTTTTTTGAAAAATATTTTTGAAAAAAGAATAGAATCGAAGCGCATTTTTAATTAATTCCCTTTAATCAATTCTTGATAAATTGCTTCATATGCTTTCGCCGATTGTTCCCAAGAAAAATCTACTTTTGTATTTTTTTTCTGTAATGCTGTTAATGCTTTAGCATCATCAGCCAAATTTTCTGCTCGAATCAGTGCATGATGGAGTTCATCCACAGAATAATAGTCAAAACGAATTCCAGCTCCATTATTTTTTCCGATATCAGGTACCGTATCACGTAGTCCACCTACGGCCCTTACGAGCGGGACTGTTCCGTAACGCATGGCGTACATCTGATTTAATCCACAAGGTTCAACTAACGAAGGCATCATTAAAAAGTCAGCGCCTGCGTAAAGTTGATGAGCAAGCCCTTCATTATATTCCAAGGCAGCATCAAAACGTCCTGGGAAATGATTGCGCATATTATGAAATATCTCGTGTAGATTTGGATCTCCCGTACCTAAAACGATAAATCCAAGTTTATGTTCATCATAAATAAAACGACTGATCGCTTCCGGTAATAACTCAGCTCCTTTTTCTCTAACGAGTCTACCAATAAAAACCACAATCGGCAGATCTTTTTTAATATTAAAACGATCGTACAAAGCCTGGCGATTAGCTGTTTTATATTTTTTAAAACTCTTGCTTAATTTTTCAGCTATAAAATCATCCTTTTTAGGATTCCAAACATTGGTATCAATACCATTTAGAATTCCGACTGATTTTCCTTGTTCTGATTTTAATAAACCTTCTAAACCATTGAAGTTATTTTTTAATTCTTCCATGTAACCAGGAGAAACTGTTGTCAGTTTCCAACAACATTTAATAGCGGAAGCTAATGGAACAATCATGTTATCCCAATCGAGTAGTCCACCAGCGGTACTATCAAACGCAGGTAAGAGATTTAATTTATTCCAAGGAAAAGCACCATGATATTCTCCATTGTGAATGGTGAAAACGGTTGGTATATGTTTTAAAGATGCAAAGTCGTATGCATGGCGAACAAGAAATGGAATCAAACCAGTATGATGATCGTGGCAGTGTAATACTTCTGGACGATTTTCGAGTGATTGAATCCAGTAAAGCGTAGCAAGCTGAAAAGAAATAGCGCGTGACAATTCATCCCCGTAAGCATGTCCATATTCGTCAGCGTATACACCTGGTCGGTCAAACTTGCCAGGAATATTGGCTACATAAAGTGGAAAACCTGTTGGATCGTTTTTTACCCGATAGATAGAAAAATAAACTTCTTCTTCTCCTATATAGAATTCACCGGAGAATACTTGCTGATAGGTTTGTTGATTGAGCCATTTGGTATGATATCTTGGGATAATGACTGCGGTTTCTAAACCTGTTTTGTTTAGATATTTAGGCAGTGCTCCCGCCACGTCTCCTAGCCCTCCTGCTTTCGCTGCTGGATAGCATTCGGCGCTGATGTGTAATATTTTCATAAAGTAACAAGTGTGTTAAATTGTTGAACCTACCTTCTGGCAGGCAGGTCGTTGATTTGTTGAATCGTTGAAAAAATGTCTATCTTCATTAAAGCAGAGTGACAATATTCCTAAGCGTCAAACAAATATACAAACTTACTCAAGCGTTAAATTACAAAAATATTATTGGGAACTTGAAAAGAGTAAAATTATTTTAGGATAAAGTCTATTTTATTTTGCCAAGTTCTTGAGAAATTCTACTAATAATCCGACCCCATATCCCGTAGCACTTTTCTGTTTAGAAAATCCAGTATCACCAAAAGCTACCCCTGCGATATCGAGGTGTGCCCATCGTGGATGGTTGCTGGTAAAGAATTCTAAAAACTTTGCTGCACTGATGGCACCGGCGATCGGTCGTCCACTGAAATTTTTAATATCTGCTACATCACTATCCATATGGCTCTGGTATTCATCCCAAAGGGGGAGTGGCCAAATCCGCTCTCCTGTTGTATTACCGGCAGCGGTTAGCTGTGCGATTAACTGTTCATCTTTGCTAAACGCAGCACCACATTGATACCCAAAGGTACGGACACTACTACCGGTAAGGGTCGCAAGGTCGAGCATGATGTCTGGTTTGAAATTTTTATTTAGGTAGGCGAGACCATCCGCAAGAATGAGTCGGCCTTCCGCATCTGTATCAATAATTTCAATTGTTTTACCACTATAAGAATTAATTACATCTCCAGGTTTTACCGCCGTAGCATCGACGCAATTATCCGTGGCAGGAACGATTCCGATTAGGTGAACAGGTAATTGTAATTTTGCGGTTAATTCCATTGCACCAAGTACCGCTGCGGCACCTCCCATATCACTTTTCATGTAATGCATGTTCTGGTGACCTTTGATAGAAATTCCTCCGGTATCAAAGGTGACCCCTTTACCCACCAGTCCTACTTTAGGAAGTTTTTTCTTGCCTACATTTTTAGGTTTATATTCCATGATAACAAAAGCAGGCGAATATTCACTTCCTCGATTGACGGCGAGTAAGGCATGTAAGCCAGTGTTGATTATTTTCTTTTTAGAAAAAACAGTGGTTTTATACCCAAATCGCTTACCTGAGTTAATTGCCCATTTTCCCAAAACTTCTGGAATTGCTTTATTGCCTGGTGCATTGACCAAGTCCATGATGCTAAGTTGCGTATTTGCCTTAGCGGCGCCTTCGAAGGCAGCTTGTTCTACTTCTTCTTGGAATTTTTTATCCACTAGAATATTTAGTGTGCTGGTTGATTTTGCTAAGGGATGGACTGTTTTATCGTTGGTTTTGTAAAGACCAATATCATAGGTGCTGAGTTTTAATCCGTTGACGGCAGCAGCAGTGAGCATTGAAACTTGGTGTGCGTCTTTTATCATCTCAGTAAAACCAAGGTTGAGTGTTAACTTGGCACTAAGTTGTTTTTTATGATCTACTGCAAATTTTCGAAAAGCATACTTGATGCTTTTATAGGTAGGTTGGTCTCCTAATCCAACTAAGATGATCTGCTCTGTTTGTTTGCCAGATAGTAATAGGTGACTAGATTTTTTTGCTGAAAAAGCAGTGATTATTTTTTTTGATAAAACTTCTTTTTTTGTAAAATTTTTAAATTGGGAAGAGGTCAAATCCGTAGGCTTTATAGGAATAATGACTATTGAATTGGTTGTTTTGGTTGTTTGTTTTACGTTGATTTTCATCAGAAATTTTTTGAAAAAATAAGGAGAAAAATGAAGATGTTTAAAAATTCTTAAAGAAGCTGTTTAAAAAATAAGCCTGCCTTCGTGCCTCTGGCAGGCAGGCTTATTTTTTGGAATTCTAGCGAAAGAACAACCATTCAACGGCTTTTGGAAATTCTTGTCCCCAGTGATATTCACTGTGTACACCTTCAGGGTCTAAGGCAAGATGGAAGTCTATATGAGAATCATCTGACCCTTTTTTAGAAACCATATCCTTAAATTTCTGAGCATTGGGTACCATATTTTCACTTTCTTTTCCTCCGGCATAGAGATAGATACGAGTGTCAAAACTCTGTTCGACGTGAATGCTGCCAAAATACATATTAGGCATTACCCAGAGAGAAGGAGAAAAAATCATTAATCGAGAATATACTTCCGGATAAACGAGACCAGCATAAATACTGACTAATCCACCCATCGAACTTCCTCCAATGCCCGTATTTTTGACGTCGGGTAGTGTGCGAAAATTTTTATCGATATGAGGTTTAAGAGTATCTGCTAGAAAGCGAATATATTGTTTACCTTCTTTTTTTCTAAACTTACCAGTGCTGTGGTTGGGCGTAAACTCAGCCATTCGTTCGTCTTTGCCATGGTCAATTGCAATGACAATAATATCTCCCATTCCTTTTGCACTCATCTCTGCCAGTCTTTTATCTACACCCCAGTTACCGTATGGTGCGTAATCATCGAAGAGATTTTGTCCATCCTGTAAATAAAGAACAGGGTAACGTTTATCTGTTTCGTAATAATCATGTGGAAGCAGAGCGGTAATTCGCCTTGTTTTAATTAGTTGTGGAATTTCAAAATGATTAGAAATAATAACCACCTTAGGTAATCTAAAGCTATCGTATGCTTTATTTTTTCGAGCAAATAGGGGGATATACACTTTTACTTCTGAGACTGGTTTCTCCAGAATTCTATTATCTGTCAGATTACCATGCTCGTCGAGTTCTACTTCGTCCCAACCACCTCGCAAAAATTTGTATTCTATTGGATAGCTTAACTCGATACCTGTAGGGATGGATACTTGGTACGTTTTGGGAGCAATTCTTTTAAGTTGGTAACGACGGTCAGCGACGTTCCAGTTATTGAAAGTCCCAGTAAGAAAGATAGGCTCATCGTCATCCACTTGTGTGGTGACATGAAAAGATAATCCTTCTTTTGAAGTAAGTTCAGATTGTTTTTTTGAATTTGTCATGATGATTGTGTTATCAGAGGATATTCTTATTGAGTTTTATCCATTGGACGGCCTCTAATGTTGCCAAAGGTAACCTCTATTCTTAAATTCGCAAAGTTCCGGCCATAAAAAAAGGTTCTTTACCTTCCGGTAAAGAACCTTTTTTCACTCTATCAAAATATATTTTTTTAGCCTCTTAAACAGCTTTCATAAGCTCACTCACAGGCTGGTTGTATCTGCTACCAATTTTTGCTTTTAATTCGCGACGGGCAAAAAATATTCGACTTTTGACTGTTCCTAGAGGTAATTTCATTTTATCAGCGATTTCTTGATACTTAAATCCTTGATAGTGCATCATAAATGGAATCTTTAATCCATCTTCTAAGGCCTCAATCATTGCGGTAATTTCTTTCATCAAAATAGAAGACTCTGCCTCATTTTGTGTTGCATTACCACTAGAATTGATGAAATATTGGTTATCAGTCTTGTCAATTATTGTGTTCTGCTTCATCTTTTTACGGTAATTATTGATGAAGATATTTTTCATAATGGTCATCAACCAAGCTTTGAAGTTAGTTCCAGGGTTGAATTTTTCTTTATTTTTCATCGCTCTATACGCAGTTTCCTGATATAGATCCCGTGCATCTTCCGCGTTTTGAGTTAGATTATAAGCAAATGACCGTAAAACGGTGGTTACTTTGTCAAAATTTGAATAAAAATCTAGTGTTGACATGATGTTTTCTTTAAAATGTTAAACAAAATAATAGATTGATTCTTTTTGTTTAGCAAATATACAGTATTGTTTAACCTTTTACAAGAAAAAGTTAAACAAAAATTAAAAATTATAATTTTGTTTAATGTTCTAATTATTCAGGTTTATTTATTAATATATTGATAATGAGTGTTTTATGTTTAAAATGCGTTAAATTATCATTGTTTATTTTTTATTTCAAAATTGAAAAATATTTCAATAATTATTGAAAGTTAAGGATTTTCAACTCAAAACCTTATCATAGGGGTCCTTTGTTTAAGGTTTGTAAGGAAGTCGTTCAAAATGTCTAAATCACCTATGAGCTAATGAAGTTGTTTAAGAATGTTCACAAAAGGTGAGGATAAGTGCTTGGTTGTCAAGACGATGCAAATTTGCTTCCCATCCCTTCGGGTTCACTAATTTTCATTAGCT
>JALZUU010000554.1 GCA_023300665.1 Saprospiraceae bacterium
GTATCTTTAGAAGTAGAGAGTCGGTCAATACTAAATTCATCTTTACATAAAGCATGGATTAGAAGTACTCGATTACTGATACTTTTTGAACCGTCTAAAGTAATGTCACCAACAATGGTGGTGTCAGATTTTTTAAGTTGATAAGTCATAAAATAAAAAATGAACTGGTTAGTATGCTTATAGTATGTTTAATGCTTTTAGGAGAGAATTACCAATTTATCTGAATGACTTCATCAAGGTCTGGATGTAAACTTTTACCAACAGGACAGCCGTGTGCTGCTGCTTCCAGTATTTTCTTTTCTTTTTGGGTATAATTATTATCAGGCATCTGGATGGTTATTTCGAGACGTGCGATTCTTCGAGGATTACTTCCCATTATTTTATTTACTTCAGCAGTAGCTCCTGTTATGTCAATCTCTTTGTCTGCAGCTTTGATTCCCATGATTGTCAGAATGCAACTACCCAGTGAAGTAGCCAGTAAATCAGTAGGAGAAAATGCTTCCCCTTTTCCACGATTATCTACAGGAGCATCAGTTAAAATTTCGTTGCCTGATCGCAAGTGTACGGCGGCCGTTCTAAGATTGTTCTGATAGGTTATTTTACTAGTCATTGTTCTTTTTGTTTTTTTGATTATCCGAATTATTTTTGTCTCCTTCGCGTTCTTGTTTTTCTTTTTCTCGTCGCAATTGTCTTGCTTGATCAGATTTATCGTAAGCAATGATAATTTCTTTTACTAATCTATGCCGTACAACATCTTCTGCAGTTAGTTTTACAATACCAATACCTTTTACATCATTAAGAATATTCATCGCGTGGCGAAGTCCAGATTTTTGGTTGTATGGTAAATCAATTTGAGAAAGATCACCCGTGATGATACATTTTGCCGAAGGACCGATCCGTGTCAAGAACATCTTGATCTGCATAGAGGTCGCATTCTGAGCTTCATCTAAAATGATAAAGGCATTGTCCAATGTTCTACCACGCATAAAAGCTAGCGGTGCTACTTCGATGATCCGGTTGGTCATAAAATAGTTGAGCTTATCAAGGGGCAGCATATCATCCAGAGAGTCATATAAAGGTCGTAGATAAGGATCAACTTTATCTTTTAAGTCTCCAGGTAAAAACCCTAGACTTTCACCTGCTTCTACTGCTGGACGAGTTAGAATGATCTTCTTAACGACTCGATTCTTTAAGGCACGCACAGCCAATGCTACGGCGGTATAGGTCTTTCCAGTACCGGCAGGTCCTAGTGCAAAAACAATATCATTGTCGTCAGAAGAAGCAATTAATTTTTGTTGATTGACAGTTTTTGCCTTAATCGCTTTTCCACCACGGCCATGTACAAGTGTAGCGTTGCTATTTCCATTGCTTAGCCTTGTCTCAAAGGGATTTGCTCCATTGATTAGTTCTTCTACCGTTTGCACACTTAATTCGTGTTGCTCGCGTAGAAGACGTACCATCATCTCAAATTTATTTTTTGCTTTTTGCGCCTGTTTTTTATCTCCTGCTATTTTTAGACTATTGCCACGAGAGGTAATAGTGATGTCTGGATAGGCCTTACGAATCAGATTTAGTTTGACATTTTTTTCTCCGTAGAGTGCTACAGGATCAATGCCGTCAATGGTCAGAATTATTTCGCTCAATAGAGTATTTTTTTAAAATTTTTTAATTAGAAGATGCTTGGAATATTTTCATCTTCCCAGATATTGGAAGTTTTGGGTCAGACTGTGTACATTTGCTGAATATATATTGAAGATGTTCAAAAATGGAGGTTGAAATTAAATCATCTATCTATTTTTAAACAACTTCATGGTTCGGCAGTGATGTTTAGTTAAAGTAAAGGTAAATTTAATCTAATTTTTATTGTCTTGCTGATCATCATGTGTACGATTTACAAAACGTTATTAGTATGGCTATTGTTACTTTTATATCAGATTTTGGTACGACCGACTATTACAGTGCGGCGATCAAAGGAGCATTGTTGTCTGAAGATCCACAGCTCAATCTGATTGATATCAGCCATAACATTAAAACTTACGATATAGTTCAGGGTGCTTTTGTGCTTAAAAACTCCTACCAACATTTTCCTGTGGGAACGATTCATTTGGTAAGTGTCAATAATTTTTATGCGCCTAATCACTGTTTTTTAGCCATCCGTTATAATGACCATTATTTCATTGGTCCAGATAATGGATTATTTGCGCTTGCATTTGAAAAAGAGCAGTTGACGAGTGTCTATGAATTGACTTATAATGCCAATTCGGCAAATCCATTGGGAGAAGTCTTTGCTAAAGGTGTTCGACATATTTTGAGTGAAATGCCTTTCAATGAAATTGGTATTCCTATTGAAACAATTGAAGAAAGAATCAGTATTCAGCCTGTAACCACCGTTGATCGTATTCGGGGAGCTGTTATTCATGTAGATAATTATGAAAATGCGATCACGAATATCAGTGGAGATCTCTTGGAAAAAATAGGAAAAGGCAGACCATTTAAAATTTATTTTAAACGACATGAGCCACTGACGACGATTAAAGAAAATTACGCGGAGGTTCCCGTAGGGGAGATGCTCTGTCTGATTAATTCTGCCAACTATCTTGAAATTGCCATCAACCTAGGAAAAGCTTCTAGTATGTTAGGGATGGGAATTGATGAACATGTTCAAATAGACTTTCAAAATGATTAAGCGCATCGTCAGAATGACTTTTAAGCCCGAAGAGTTGGCAGATTTCTTTGCTATGTTTGAGCGAAAAAAGCAATCCATTCGAAATTTTCCTGGATGTCATTATCTAGAAGTATTTCAAGACAAAGCAAATCCAAATATTGTCTTTACTTATAGTTTTTGGACCGACGAGGCTGCTTTAAATAATTACCGTCA
>JALZUU010000555.1 GCA_023300665.1 Saprospiraceae bacterium
CGATATTCATAATTTTTAATATCCTTGGTCATCTTTTGCAAAGTCTTGGTTGCTCCAGCTCCAGTAATTGTTCCAGCATCCCATTTGCTGTGAATGATATTTAGTTGTGCACTAAATTCAAGATCATAGTAATTACTGAATTTCCAAGCTTTATTAAAAGCAACTTCACAAGCGTCATTATCTCCATTTTTCTGGTGAATTTGAGCTAAGATATAAGCATAGCGTGCTTTCAGTTCACGATCTTTGCCTAGCTCGATAGCCTGTTGAAGTGGTTCAATAGCTAGATCGTAATTTTTTTGTTTAAGATGATAATGTGCCTTTACGGGTGCTAAATCTCTTTTAATGCTTTTAAAGGTTGTTGGATCTTTTTCTAGTTTAGAAATTAACCTTTCTGCTTCATCATATGATTCTCGTTCTATGTAAGTACGAGCCATCCATAACTGCCCCTCTTGAAAAGCAGGGCGATGCTTCAGGAGGTAATTTTTCTTATCAACCTTTTCTTTCTTTTTTTCAACAGGTTCCTTGGTATCAAGCGTTTTTGGTGGTTCTGTTGGAAGCGGCGCATCTTTGCTTGTTTTGCTATTTGCATCTTTTCCTGTGTTCTTTATGCCTGATTTTCTACGTGCCTCTCGTTCTTTCTTTTTCTCTTCTGCTCTTTTTTTGGCAGCCTTACGCTTATCTTTTTGAGCTTTTTCTCTTGCTTTTTTAGCTTTTTTACGGTCCTTTTTGGTAGACTTTTTCTTTCTAGGCTTTGTCTTTTTACCACTAGCAGCCGTCCGTTTGATCCCATCTTTTTCTCGCTGCGCTATGGCTTCGGGGCTAAATTCCTTTAACATGTATAGCAAAGTTTCTTCAGCAGATTCATAGTCTTGCTTTAAATACTGTGCCTTTCCTGCCAAAAGGTAGCAGTCATCACTCCAATTACTTTCTGGGTGAAGATTAACAACAACGGTTACTTTTTTGATTGCTTCATCTAGGTTACTAGCGACTGCGGTCGGATTATCAGCCGCTACATAATCAAATACAGGTAAAATTTTCGTATAATTATCCGGATATTGCTCACTGAGACTAGCCGTACTTTCGTTGACTAGAACGTCTGCATTATAATAAGCGTTATAGTGAGCCGTTACATTATGATAAAGCTTACTGATAGGGCCACTTTTTTCATCTTTTTTCTTCTGCACAGCGCAGGAGGTCGAAAAAAGCAGTATCAGACCGTAGACTAAGAGTTTATTGATTTTTTCCAAACTAAAAAAAGGTTTATTTTCGTGAAGCAATACCAACTTATTTTTACCAAAATAATAAAAATAGGTTACGTAGATCGCTTTGATTTTCAGATACTTGCAAAGATACAGGTAATTCTTTAAATCTTAAGTAATGCTTTGACAAGGTATTTCAGCTACCCAAATTGGGTTAATTATCTATATTAAAACCGTTTTTTAGCTAATTTATTTTAGAAGTTATTTAAATTAACTGATTGAAAACCATTGAGTTCTAGCGATCCCTTCCGCTTAGCGGTTTGTTCGCTTCAGCTAATTTTTAAAAAACTTCCAGTATTAACACTACTATATTGTGGAAAACGAAAAAAAAAGAGGTCGTAAATTCATAGAGAAATCTAGGGAGAATTATCGCTTGATCGTGATGAACAATGAGACTTTCGAAGAAGTAGGGTCTTATAAATTGTCTCCTCTTAATATCTATATGGCCATTTGTGCGGTAATTGCAACCGTTGCTATTCTTGTATTCATACTTATTTTAGCCACTCCAATCAAACGTTATATTCCTGGATATGGTAATATTCAAGAGCATAAGGAAGCACTCAGGCTTACTGCTGAGCTTAACGCAATTAAAGAAGATTTAAACGCTCAAGAAGCATACACTGAAAATATTCGTAAGATTCTCGTTGGTGATATTGTGGAGGTTGAAAGTCAAGTAGAGGCGGTTGATTCTAGCGCTATGGAAGATATGCCTGATAGTTTGATCAATGTAGAAAGAATTCGAGAAGATGAACTTTTGAGGAAGGAAATTGAGTTAAATCAACAACTACAGAGTCGTCAAGCAACCGCTACTAGTAGTTTTTCTGGTAGTAATCAGATTTCACTGGAACAACTCTATTTTATTCCACCTATCTCAGGCGGAACCATCAGTGAGCCTTATGGACCAGATAACAAACATTACGGTATTGATGTAATGGCTCCAAAAAATACACCAGTAAAGGCAATTATGGATGGTTTTGTCTTCGCTTCTGATTGGACGCTAGAAACTGGAAATACTATTGGAATTCAACATGCTAATAATCTAATCTCGTTTTATAAGCATAATTCAGTACTTCTAAAAAAATCTGGTAGTCAGGTAAAAGCCGGCGAAGCTATTGCAATTATAGGGAATACAGGCACTTTGTCGTCTGGACCACACCTTCATTTTGAATTATGGCACAATGGCAAAACAGTAAATCCCGAAAATTTTATTATTTTTGATAAGTAGTCGACTAACCTAGAGCTTCGTCAACTACTTAAGCAATTCAGGAATTGCTTTTTCCTAATCAAATATCCAACTTTATTCAGCATTTGTCTAACTTCATTGATTTGGTGATAATTGACAAATGTTCCTCAGATACCAAAGGCTTTGACAGCGCACCTTTGGCACCAAGCATTACGATCATAAGTAGTGCTGTATTTCTATTTAATTGGTTCGCAAAAACTTAGCGATTAGTAAAACCACAGAAAATGACTAATTTAAAAAAAACATTTAACGAAAAGGGAGAGGCAGTCAGTCCTTTGTTGCCAGAAGAAATTAAAAACTTTCTAATTGATATTGATGGTACGATCTGCGACGATGTTCCCAACGAAGAAGCGGAAAGAATGGCTACCGTTTTACCTTATCCGGATGCGCTTAAAATTCTTAATAAATGGCATGGGGAAGGTCATATTATTTTCTTTTTCACCTCTCGTACAGAAGCTCACAGAGAAGTAACCGAAACTTGGTTAAAGAAACATAATTTTAAATACCACGGTATTCTTTTCGGCAAACCTCGTGGTGGAAATTATCATTGGATCGACAACCATATTGTAAAGGCTACTAGATTTAAAGGGAAATTTACTGATCTAGTCGTTAAAAATAAAGACATTGAGGTTTTTAAATAAATCGCTGTTGCTAAATTTTTCTCTTCAAGATATCTTGTAATGCCGATTTCAATTCCGGATGCTCAAAGCTAAATCCATCTCCTTCTATTTTATCGCTTGACACCTTTGATCCAGTTAAAACTACATCAGCCATTTCTCCCATCGCCAATCGCATCGCAAATGCAGGCGATGGTACTAATAAGGCTGATTTATCCAACGCTTTTGCCGTTATTTCCGTAAATACTTTATTAGTCACCGGATGTGGTGCAACTCCATTATACACTCCTTTCATCTTTTCATTTTCAATGGCTAGAATAAACATTCGGCAAAGGTCTTCTATATGAATCCAAGAATAAATCTGTGCTCCATTTCCAAAATAAACGCCTAACCAAAAATTAAAAGGTAGTAATAGCTTTTCTAATGCACCTCCTTTTGCAGAAAGGACAATTCCAATTCGAATAGCTACGGTCCGTAAACCCGTAGCAGCTACCTCTTCAATGGACTTTTCCCACGCAACGACACTTTCCGCTAAGAATCCACTTTTACCTGAAGGAGCCAACTCTGATAAAAGCTCCGTTCCTCGATCTCCATAATATCCTATCGCTGAAGCAGAAATATATGCTTTTACATTTGGATGCTGAGGTAGCACTTTCGCTAGTAATTGATTGCCTTTTACTCGACTGTCGATAATTAATTTCTTACGTTTATCGGTCCATCTTTTATCGGCAATTCCTGCGCCCGCAAAATTAAGGACAAAGTCGGCCGAAGACAACGCAGCTTCATCTATCTCTCCTTTTGTTACATCCCAAACAAATGTTTTATATGCTGCATTTGGATCTGCCCTACGGCTCAACCAATGAACAGTATGTCCTTGATCTGTCAACATTTTACTCAAATGTTGACCAATTAGTCCCGTTCCGCCAGCAATAAGTATTGTATACATGGTTCTTTTTTTAAGGAAACAGTTTGGTCAATTGAATGTTTAAATAGAAGCGGATAAAGAATATTTTTTATATTGAGTTTATGAAGTTGTTAAAGCCGTTCCTTTACACCCTAATATTTTTATTTTTTACTGGCATTCAGTGTAAACAGAATGCCTCAACGGTAGATACAGCCACGGTAACCATTCGCCTAGCTGCTGAACCTGAGCAAGTAGATCCTTTGTTGGCACGTACCTTAGCCGATCGTCAATTAAACAACTTACTTTTTTTAACCTTATTAGACCACGATCCCCAAACATTAGAATTACTACCCGTATTGGCGGAGACCTTACCTACGATCACTCCTATTTCTAAAGGTCGATGGAAGGGTGGAATTAAATATGATTTTACCATTCGGAAAGATGCGACTTGGGATAATGGTACGCCCGTTACTGCGGCAGATTATATTTTCACCTTTAA
>JALZUU010000556.1 GCA_023300665.1 Saprospiraceae bacterium
GAGAGTTTTTCATAGTATTGTTTTTTAGTCGAACCAAAATTAATGAATTCTCTCCTTTGTTTTTTCATTAATTTAGGGGGACAAACCCCAAGTGCGCCCATTAAAAAATGACAATAGAAGAATCCATAGCAAAACTAAATTTAGGTGAACTGAGTATTTCTCAGTTTCCTAAAATTGCAATGGAACAACTCAAAAAAGGAATTGAAAGTGATTCTTTGATAATACTTGGAGGAATGAATGAAACGGATAATCCGTTTGAAATTAAAGAGTACTTAGATAATGTAATTGATGAATTAAATATTAGCATTCACAAATCAAATGATGCCGCATTTATCCTAGCCAATTATTATGTTCAAGAGTATAAAAAGGGAAACTTGAGTGTTAATGACGCAATTAGTAAAATAAAAAATGATTGTTGGGAAAACTCAAATGTTGAAATCGTCAGCAATAAATACATATACGATACGATCAGTTTTGGAAGAATAATTGGAGTATGGTATGACTACCATGAAATTGATGAACATACTGATTGGGTCAAAAAATCGAATAAATCAATTGCTCAGGTTAAAATAGAAATGGAAGCAGAACTAATTAGTAATTTACTTCATTGGGAAAACGAATTTCTAAATAATAAGTTAGCCGAACTTAAAAAATGAACATGTCAAAAAGCCACCATACAACTTGGAATGACCTAAAAGGAATAACTATCAAAGAACAAAAGAAAAACGAGCTGGAACGATAGATGATGATCGCATATCTCTTCTACGTCGAGAGATACTGCATACCATTATCCGTTAGACAAAATTAATAGAAAGGGAAGGAAAAATAATGAAAGTTAAAGATGATTGAAAAACGATTTGCTGGTCGAGCCAAAATTAATCAGAATTTTAATTCGATGAATATTGAAATTCGAGCTAGAAAGTATTGGCTTGCAATAATATTTGGGATTGTTTGGATGGGAGGATGGTTATGGAGTGAAACCTTTGCAATTAGTTTAGTTTTTAATTTAAATACGCCATTACTAATAAAGCCCTTCATTCTTCTTTGGTTGATAATATGGACTTTGGGCGGGATGCTTATAGGGCATTGGATTTTATGGCAATTGATAGGGAGAGAGGTAATAAATATAAAGGAAGGTATATTTACCTTAGAACAATCAATAAAAGGGATCGGGCCAAAAGAGATGTATGAAATTAATTCGATAAAGAACATAGATTTAAATCGGGTAGAAGATTCTGATTTTTGGGAAAATAATACTCCTGAAAGTATGTTTGGACACAGTGGTGGTAAAATAAAGTTTGATTACGGAACAGAAACAATAACGTTTGCAAAGGAAATAAATGAAGCAGAAGCAAAGATGATTCTAGAGGAGTTAAGAAATAATTCAAATTTAAGAGAAAGAAACTTTGTCTAATAAAATACTGTCTATCGCTGCTTCCTTCGCTTGTCCGAGTTGTTATCCAACCTTCCAAACAGCATTTATATTTTGGTGACCACCATAAATGGCGCAAGAAAATCATTTAAATTTTAAAGAATTAAGAAAGGGTGGTAGATGCGATGACGAAGCAGGTCATCGCTTTTTGTTAGGTGCTATAGTGGCTTTAAAAGTTTGATTATGGTAATCTTTTTGAGTGTAAGATTAGTGTTTAAGTATATTGGGATATAATCGTATATTTAGGGTTATTAGGTTTTGGGATTGAGGTTTTAATGAGGGAGTGGGCAAAAACCGGAAGTGGGTATAGGATTGTGGTGGTTATAACCTTGTTAGCGATAATCAAAAGTAAATTTAAAATATGAAGAAGTTCGAGTACAAAACTTTAGAAATCGATCCAGAAGGCAAGTGGATAAAAAGAATAAATATTGAATCATCTGATTTGGAAACTCATCTAAATGAATTAGGAAATGATGGGTGGGAACTTGTAAATTCAATAGATTACGCCATAGAAGGATATACCCAAAAAATATTACTGTTCTTCAAAAAAGAGATTACAGTAGTTTAGAATAATAGATAAATAAACATACTGATAACCCTAATACTCTATGGTTAAACTATGGTGAGTCTCTGATAATTGGTGAATATATGGGAATAGGAAAACAGCGAATGATTTAAGAAATTAGTGATTCTCAAAATAGACAATCGCTAACAAGCGATGATCATGTCAGATTGGCTAACGCCAAATCCGCCAGATATCGCCAGTCCGTTATCTCTCAGTTAAAAACAAAAACAACAATCTGCAATTGAAAAAACGAATCGAAATAAAAACATTACTAAAGCTACTTCTGGGGATGGTGATTATCGGTTCAATTCTTGGAATAGAAAATTCCCAAGCTTTTGGATGTGTTGGCGGATTAGAAATGCTATCGATTGGAAATCTAATATTCCTCATAATTTCATCAACGATTCTATACAAGGCAATCAAAACAACTGACTTGAAAATTGTATTTAGATTAATGATTCTTGAAGGCATTATATGGATTGCTAAATACATATTTTACAAAGGTGGTTATGTAACTGGATTTGGTGGGACTGCAAATCCTACAAATGTTGTTTATGACTTCATTGCAGTCGGATTACGCACATGGATTCTATTATCGATTTTAACCAACCGCAAATTCAAACTAATTGCAACAATCTTGGCATCAATATTTTTTGTAGTACTTAAAATATACGTGTTCGCCTTTCCCTTGTTTACGAAAACAATATGGTAACTGGAGGACAAACGAACCGAAAAACAAAGAATAGAAATCATAGGGAATTACAAAGGAACAATAAGTCAAATTTCTAATAGCGAAATACGACCAATCAATTGACTATTACCAATGAACAACCATTCAATTTGAAGGAGGAATATCATTTCAGTTTGGATTATCCCAACATTGGAGGGATAGGAACAAGAAATGGTCTTGAATATGATGTCAAAATTTAAAAACTTAATGATGATTCACTAATTCTTAACTTCGAATATATGTACGATAAAAAGTATAATCTAAGAATGAAAACCGAAAAGATAATAATAGAAGATGACGGCATATCTCTCCTCCGTTGAGAGACGACTGCATATCATTATTCGTTAGCTTCAATGAAAAAAAATCTTAGCCTAAATAAAATCCAAGATCATGCTGAATATTAAATTCTCACTATTTATTTTAATCATTTATTTTCCAATAACAATATTTGGACAAATGATTGAATATAGTAGTTTCACTCAAATTGAAGATCAATTCGTAAAAACTGGATATTGTTATAATGCAATCTTATACAAAACCACATCTAAAACTAATAAGAAGAAAAAGAAATTCAAAGAAACTTTCTCAATAAATGAATTGGGACAATTGGTTGAACATATTAGTATAAGATTTGAAAATGATAAAAAAAAGAGAACATTAGCAAGAGAAGTGATTCAATATGACTCTGATA
>JALZUU010000557.1 GCA_023300665.1 Saprospiraceae bacterium
GCTTTTCACTAGTAGTTTTATAAAGGTGTATTTTATTTTTTAACTTTTATAAATCGATTTTTTATGAAAAATTTATTTGGGCAAATTGCCCCCCCCCCATTATTTAATACGGCTTAATGTACTTGTACTTTTCGCATTGCTTACCACTTGTACAATATACGGACAAAGGAGTACTTGTAGTGAGCCAATATTTCCTTTTGACGATATTCCTCAAACCGTCCTATGTGAGGAACTAGGAGAAATACAGTTTGATTTTTATATTGGAGCAGGAACACCTTATACTCACTCTTCTCAGATTACTGCAATACCAAGTTTAGAAATACGGATTGTCGGAGATTTCATTATTGACAATAATTTTACTTTTGCTAGTGCGGTTATAATGATAGATCCAAATGTTTCCATTGTAATTAATGAAGAGAGTAAATTAACATTAGATAATTCTAAACTTTTTGCGTGTGAAGAACTCTGGAATGGGATTATTCTAAATAATTTTAGCGAGGTGACAACAAAAAACAATACTGTTATTGAGGATGCAAAAACTGCAATCCAATCATGGGATAAAATATATACCTTCCTTGATATAGAGAATACTATTTTCAATAGAAATAAAGTAGGCATAAGTTTAAAGAATCCAAATATGTTGCCTCACGGTCCAGCAGTAATCAATTTTAAAAATAACACTTTTTCATGCGACGCTCCTTTAAACGGGACTTTCACAGATATTACGTTTGCTGGAATAGAATTAGAAAACATTCAATTTTTTGTAAAAGGTCTTCCTTTTTCGAAAAACTTTTTCGTAGGACTTGAGAATGGAATTTATTCTAATGGAATTAGCAATGTCTCTGTAAGTTATTTTGATTTTGAAAACATACAGAATAATGGGATTTTCCAAGAAAATACCAATTTGATAGCTACAAATTGTATTTTCACCCAATGCATTAACAAATCTATTAATGCAACAAAAATCAGAAAATTAGATTTAAAAAATTGTAATTTTTTTACAGATTTTGGGGGAGGAAGCTTTGATGTTCTCGGAGTCTTTGGGAATGATTTTGAACTTAATTCAGATATTAGCATTCAAAAGTGTATTTTTAATTTCACAAGAATCGGAAACATTTCTAACATTCCTAATATTGGAATTTATTTAAAGTCTGGATTAGTCTCTACTGGTGTAACAATTCATTTATTTGATAATGATTTTACTTTTAATACTAACAATGGTACATGTATCAGAATTGAAGGAGATTATAATAATGCTAGTTCTATTAGGGTAGAACGAAATGAGTTTTTAGACTGTTTAAGGTTAGGCGAGTTTATACGAATAAATGATGGTGATAAATCAAATTTAGCAATTATAAGCAACACTATAGATGGTAATAATTTGTGGATAGGTGGAACTGCTACTACTCCACAAAGAGGTTTTGTGCTAGAAGGGTCTGCTTCTGGAAGTAATAACGAAGTAAGTTCAAATAGATTTTTAAGAGATTTTACAGACCTGACAAGCTCTATCGCAAATTCAGATTTAGGCGTACGAGGAGAAATGTTTAGCAATACAAAATACTGCGATAATTCGTTCGCTGATGTTGCAAGACAAATGGAATTTAGAGGTCTTAATTTAGGCACTAAATTAAATAGCAATAATTTTCTTGGCGGTAGTCGGGCTTTTACACTAGATGGTATAATTGGACCACAAGGAATTGAGGCTGGGAGTCATAATGGGAATACTTGGCAAAGCTTTTTTGTACCTCCAGTTATCATCGAACCTGGTATGCATGCCGAGTGCCTTTCAGGTAATTGTAACTTATCCCCCTTTTTCTCAAATACACCTCAGGCTCCGAGCAGTATCACACCAATAACATTTCCGACGAATATTTTTCCAAATGATTGGTTCCGGTTTGATGCACTGGGTACAAGTAGACCTACTTGTGTTACTGAGCTTACAGGAGATGATCCAGCAAACGTATTATACAATGCAATAGCCAGTGAAGAATTAAACGAAGAAGTTGGATTAGTATGGGAAGCAGAAATGTATTTATACAATAAAATTAAGGATGGAGAACTAAGTATTGGTAGCTCATCTTTGTTTTCGTCGTTCAAAGAAGAGAAAAGTAGCACTAACTTAGAAAAATTCTATAATATTTCTAAGAAACTATCAATTGCTTATGAAAATGAATTGTTATCAAACGACTTAGAAAATTATAAAGATCAAAAATCTCTAATTGAACTTGAACTTGAAAACCTTGAAGATGCAATTTTGAATAGTGGTATTTCTGAAGATCGAAAAATTAATAAAGGAAACTTATTAAATGATTATGCTATAATCAATTTTGATATTGAAAATGTATATGTAGATTATAAGCTACATTTACAAGAGCATATGAGTCTAATTTTTAGTGAAAATGAACAAATAGATGCGAATGAAATTTTCGAAAACAATAGAAAACAGGTGAATCGAATTATCATAAATTCGATTTTGAATAATGATGGTGAGTTATTAGAAGATGATATGAATGACTTACTTGCCGTTGCTATTCAATGTCCCCAGATTGGAGGTATGTCAGTTTATAAAGCGAGAGGATTTTTACCTATTTGCGTAAGGTCAGAGTATGAAGAAATCTTTGGACAATGCTTTCCAGATTCGCAAATCGAGGAAAGATTAATTAAAAAGGATTTGCAGGATATGGAAAACAAGGCCCAAAAAATTAAAATATACCCTAACCCAGCGTCTAAAAATATTTATATTTCTCATAGAAATAATGGCAATGGAGTTGTAAAATTAATTGATTCTATAGGACGTCTTTGTTTTACAAAAGAAATATCTGGTAACAATATTGAAATTGAAATTGACTTACCCAAAGGACTTTATTTCTTATCTATTAATTGGGATAATGGTAATATAGATAGAGAGCAGCTAGTTGTTCAGTGAAAATATTTATAAATTTTTTTGTTTGACTATCTGTCTGTTGTTTACTAAGATGATTAGTGTCATGTACAATGATTTTTATTATACTCATAGTAAATTGGTTTGGGAAAATTTGACGGAAATTATTTTGGATGAATACAAGGCGAAACATACGTTCTAAATAATACATCAAAAGTGCCAAACTACTTTACTTTGAGTATACTGCTATTATAGTATAAGCAATTAATGGATAGTCAGATTTTTTTAACTTTGAAATCTTTATTTTTTTATGAAAAGTATTTTATTTATTTTATTTCTCTTGACAACATCTAGTACAATTAGCCAAATCAAATATGACGCGCAATGGATTTTAGGGCAAAGAGCCGACGTGAATATTGATTTCAATTCCAGTTCAGCAGATATTTTGTCAAGATCATATGCGAATGAA
>JALZUU010000558.1 GCA_023300665.1 Saprospiraceae bacterium
TGAAAATTAAGAGAGGTAGCGTGCCAACGAACACGGATTTCTCCTGCGGCTGGTTCAGACATTTCCTGCTCAACTAGTTGGATTTTATCGAGGCCTTCGCCTCCTTTGACTTGGATACTTTTCATGTCTTGTATTTTATTGTAAAGATAGAAAAAGATTTAGAGCTTATCCAAACCCTATTATTTTAATAATCAACCTATTTAAAAAAATTAAGATAACCTCCGCATTTTGATTTTAGAATTTTGCCGTAAGGCTCAAAAAAAAACCGCAACTCTCAATCGAAAGTTGCGGTTCTTTTTTAGGAGTTCAACCTATCGTTCTATCTCTTTTAGTTCTTCTAAATAATCATATTGTAAATCTTCGTGTAGTTTAGCAATGGCAGTACCGATCACTTTCTTCTGTTGTAAATAAATATTTTTCAATGCTCGATATCCTTCAATAGAAGGTTGGAAAGCACGGAGACGTTGACAAAAATAGATTAACAGAATGACCTCGGTTTCTTTATTCCCAGAATATCGAATATATTTTTTAACCATCCGGAGGATTTTCCGAATTCCTTTTTTGATGAAATAATAATTTCTTTTATTAATCTGTTCGAGTTCGTAATCTATTTCTCCTTTAACACTTTCAATATACGACGCCTCATCCTCCGCTTCAAAAATAAGATAGGTTAATAATTCTTTATTCTCTTTTTTAAAACGAGAAAGTCGAAGACAGAGCGCAACTAAATCTGGTTGCGATAATTCGGAAAGAGCAATTTTTATTTCTTTAGCTGCAGCGGCTTTCATGATGGTGTGGTGTTGTTGAATCGCTTCGCTTGTTGAAACGCTTCGCTTGTTGAATCGTTAAACAGCTTCCTTTAGAAAAAAAACGACAGAAGTGCCATTATTAATTAAAAAGATACACGATAGAACACATTATTAATTATTCATTAAAAATTTATTCATTACCCTACTAAATATCTGCCAATTCCATCCAGCGTTCTTCTTTGGCTTCTAGTTCTTTTCCGACATCACCAAGTTCGATAGAAAGTTTTTCGATCTCTTTGGCTTCTAGATTAGGATCGTTAAATAGCGCCATAATTTGTTTTTTCTTATTTTCTAGCTTCTCGATTTGTTTTTCGAGTTTACCAAGTTCCTTACGTTCTAGGTAGGTTAGCTTCCGTTCTGTAGATGCTTCCTTAACCGTTTTTTCTGCTTTTGGGCGAGCAGCGCGAGCAGCACGTTCGGCTTCTAGGACGCGTTGTTTTTCTAGATAACGATAATCGGTATAGTTTCCATTATAATCGCGAATCACTCCGTTTCCTTCTAAAATAAATAAATGATCTACCAACTTATCCATAAAATATCGATCGTGCGAAACGATAATCAAACATCCTGGAAAGTCTAGTAAAAACTCTTCTAAAATGTTAAGGGTTAAAATATCAAGGTCATTCGTCGGCTCATCCAGAATTAAAAAATTAGGATTTTCCATCAACACCGTCAATAAATAAAGTCGACGACGTTCACCTCCACTCAACTGCGAAGCAAATACTTGATGTTGCTCTCGGCTAAATAAAAAACGATCTAACAAATTAATAGCCGAAAGTTTTTGTCCTTTAGCCAACGGTATAAATTCTGCCACATCTCGTACCACATCAATCACCTTTTTATCTTCCTCTAAATTAATTCCTTCTTGATCATAATAACCAAAAACAACGGTATCTCCAATCACTACTCGACCATTGTCAGGACGAATTTCTTTAGTTAATAACCGTAGAAAAGTTGATTTTCCAACACCATTATTACCGACGATTCCAACCTTTTCATTTTTCTTAAACTTATAAGTAAAATCTTTCACCAAATTCAACTCGCCGTAGCTTTTACTGATATTGTGTGCTTCCAAAATTTTACTACCCAATCGAGCTCCTTTGATCTCAATCCGCAAATCTTCATTCTCTGCTTTTTGTGAAGCCTTCTCTTCTATTTCGTAAAACTTATCTTCTCGAGATTTAGCCTTGGTACCTCTGGCCTTTGGTTGTCGACGCATCCACTCCAACTCTTTCCTCATCAGCTTTTTGGTCTTATCCAATACTACGGCATCATTATCTTGACGCATGGATTTTTTTTCTAAATAATCAGAATAAGATCCACGGTATTTATGAAGATTGCCTCGGTGTAATTCTACGATGATGTTACAAACTTTTTCTAAAAAATAACGGTCGTGCGTCACCATAAAAACCGTCAACTTAGAATTGGTCAAATAATCTTCCAACCATTCGATCATATCCAAATCCAGATGGTTGGTAGGCTCATCCATGATGACAAATTCAGGTTCATCAATCAAGAGTTTTGCCAGTGCTAGCCGTTTCCGTTGTCCACCTGAGAGCGTACTAATTTTTTGATCGAGTTGTTCTATTTTTAGTTTGAATAAGATTTCTTTGATTTGCGCTTCAAAGTCCCAAGCTTTTAGATCATCCATTTCGGCCAGCGCTGCCTGTAGTGTTGTTTCGTTGGTGGGATTTTTTAATGCTTCATTATAGGCGCGCGTGGCGGCTACCATTTTATTTTCAGAATCAAAAACCGCCTGAATGATGGTTTGTCCTTCTGGAAAGGTTGGATCTTGTTCTAAATAACCAACCCGGATATGCTTGGCCTTAATTACCTTAGCAACTTCTCCTTCAATCGGCTCCATTCCTGCAATCAGCTTTAACATGGTCGTTTTTCCCGTACCATTCTTCGCAACCATCGCAATCTTGTCTCCTTGACTGATCTGTAAGTTTATATCCTTAAATAAGGTTTTTTCGCCGAAAGTTTTACTAACCTTCTCAAGTGTAAGATAATTCATTCCACAAAGGTAATTGTTTTTTGA
>JALZUU010000559.1 GCA_023300665.1 Saprospiraceae bacterium
TTCCGCTTTTTCTTCCGTTTTGTTTTTCTTCTCTTCTTTTCAGCCTTTTTCCTTTCTTCTTCCGTTTTGGCATTCCCTTTTCCTCTTTCTGATTTTTTCTTTTTAAGTGATTCTAATAATTTATCGATTTGAGAATTAATTCCTTCCACCACTTCTTCGAAGATTTCTTCTTCTTCTGTTGGTTCAGGTGGTCTTTCTTCGGCAAAATCAGGACAATCCAACAATTCTAAAATCTCCACCGAAGGTACAGGAAATACACTGCGCTGCCAATTTTTAAAGTCTTTATCTCGATCCGCTGCTACTGCAAATTTACCCCAAATTGGCAAAGCCGTATTCGCTCCTTGTCCTAGCGATAAACTTCTAAAGCGCACCTTCGGAGACTGACCTCCTACCCAAGCACCTGCCACCATCTCCGGTGTAAAACCAATAAACCAACCATCGGCTTGTGATTGAGTCGTACCTGTCTTTCCGGCAATTCGGCCGTTGAGATTATAGACTGATCGCAATCGTCGAGCCGTTCCACTATCCACTACGCCTTCCATCATTCTTACCATGATGTCTGCTTCGTTAGGCTCTAAAATACGTGTTCCTTCTTCTTCTGGAAATGCTTCATAAAGTACTTTTCCGTCTGAGGTTTCGATACGAGTTAGATAGATCGGTTTTTTACGAACACCTCGATTTGCAAAGGTACTATAGACCTGTACCATTTCGTAGAGAGAAGCGTCCGTAGCTCCAAGTGCAATCGCAGGTACCTTAGGAATTTCAGTTACGATTCCCATTTGTTGAGCTAGTTCTATTACTGTATCAACACCTGTTTGCATGATGAGATTAACTGCGACAGAGTTAACCGAATTACGCAAACCTCCGGCCATCGAATAAACCCCTCCATAAACTCCATCTGCATTTTGTGGTTGCCAATCTTCGTAGTCTGTATAGGTTATTAATCGATTGTCAAAATAGGTACAAGGAAGTAGGTTTTTTCGAATCGCACTCGCATAAACGATGGGTTTAAAAGTTGAACCTACTTGTCGTTTGGATTGTGTATGATCGTATTGAAAATATTGATGATCAATACCACCTACCCAAGCAAGTATTTCTCCTGACCGTGGATTCATTGCTAAAAACCCGGCATTTAAAAGACTATAATAAAATTGGATAGAATCCAACGGAGACATTTTTTTACGTACTTCTCCTTTAGGACTATAGACCGTCATATTGACTGGCGTTTCAAAACTCTTTTTTATTTCAGATTTAGACTTACCCGCTTTTTTCATTTTTTTGTAACGAGCTGATTTTCTTACTTCCTTTTCAATAATAGAATCATCTCCCCAAACTTTTCGTCCTTTCCAATGTTTGTCAAAATCTTTTTGGAGTTTTGCTAAATGGACGGTCAATGCTTTTTCTGCATAGGTCTGCAAACGAGAATGAATAGTCGTATAAATTTTCAGACCATCCGTATACATATTATAAGGTTCGCCGTTAGGGCTTTTATATTGTTTTACTAATTCTGCTAATTCGCCTCGTAAGTGTTCTCGAAAATAAGGCGCCAATCCATCATGGTGACTTTCTTTTTGATAGTCTAATTTCAGTGGAATTGCTTGAAGAGAATCTCGTTGACGGGTAGATATATACTCGTATTTTTCCATTTGCTTTAAAACAACGTTTCGTCGTTTTTCTGCTCGTTCAGGATTTCTTACAGGGTGATAATAAGTATTGGCTTTTAGCATTCCGACCAAAACGGCCGCTTCTTCTGGTGCAATCTCTTTAGCTGTTTCATTAAAAAATTGTCGTGCGGCTACTTCTACTCCGTAAATATTTCCGCCAAAAGGAACGGTATTTAAGTATAAGCTAATCAGCTCATTTTTAGAGTAAACGCTTTCCAAACGACGAGCAATATATGTTTCTTTTATTTTATTAATTAGAATAGAAAACAGTTTATAACGCTTTCGCGGAAATAGGTTTTTTGCCAATTGTTGACTAAGCGTACTACCTCCTCCCGCTGACTCATCATTAAGCATAATTGTTTTACCAATAACTCGTAACCAAGCTCTAGTATCTACCCCACTATGTTCAAAAAAACGAGCATCTTCTGTAGCGATCAAAGCGTTGACAAGATAGGGAGAGATATCTTCAAAGGGAACACTTATTCTATTTTCGGTATAATACTTTCCCAACATTACTCCATCGCTAGAATAGATTTCAGAAGCAGTACTATTCTCTATATGGCGTAAATCTTGAGCAGTTGGTACCTTACCAAATGCATTGAAATAAACCAGTAGAAATAACATTCCAACAAATGCGATTCCGAATAGTGGTAAAAAAGAAAGTAATTTTATTCCCTTTGCTGAGCGAGGAGATTTGGTTCGAAACGCTTCCCATTTTTGTCTCAAACGTTCTCGTAGGCCGTTTTCTGGTTGATTAGTACTCATTGGTGTTGTGTCTACGCTTTGTTTTTAGAATATAACTGGTGTGAAGATGGTAAAACGTTTTGGATTTACGCTTATTATCCTTCTAATACAGTTTTTAAAATTTTATGCGCATTTATTTCTGGTAAACCTTCCACGTGAAAGCGATAATAATTAATAAGGCCTGTAAGTAATTTTTCACGATTTTCTCGACTGAATTTTATTTCATGCGCCTTTTCAATGCTTGATTTTAGAAGAGTACCCAATAACTGGCTAAGGTCTTCCTCTAGATAATTATTGTTCAAAGGAGGTTCTTTTGTAAATGTACCTTCTTGCATATCGAAAAAAGGTGTTTGCTCAGTATAAGTTCCAGAGGGAAAAAATCCTAAATAAGCAGATAGTTTTAACATTACTGCTAAATGAAAATTATAGATGGGATCATTTGTTTCATCTAGATAACAAATGGTGTTAAAAAGAAAAGTAAAAAGTGGTTGGTTTTTTTCTCTCTCTTTGATGGTTTTTTGCATTATTTCTAATAAAAACAACCCAATTGCTCCTCTTTGGATATCAAAGGGAATTTTTTCAAACAAATAGGCTGCTTTGATTTCTTTAATGCGACAAAGGTCTTTATCTTCTCGATGATAGACCACCGTCTCAACCAATGACATTACCTGTAATAAGCCTGCGCTTACCTTTGACTTTTTTGTTCTCACACCACTAATGATATAAGAGCGCAGTCCAAGTTCTTCGGTAAAGATATCTGTTATAATACTCGTTTCAGAATACTTAACGGATCTAAAGACAATTCCTGAGGTTTTAACTAGCACAATATTTGCATTAAAGTATCACATAAAATGAGGTAAATATTCAACAATAACATATTTTTGATCGAAAATTAGTGATTATCCTGTCACTATTATCTACTTTTATCAAACATTAAAGGGTGTTGTAGAACAATATTTGCTTTATAGCACATATAAGTACAGAATTACTCCCTTTTATACTCTATTACTGTTACTTACAAAGAATTTTTTTTAATATAAAAAACAATAACTGACTAAATTTTCAATTTGATGGTCAAAAGAAAAAAAATCTTACTAGCGGAAGATAACCTTGCGGATGTTGAGCTTACTAAAATGGCTCTAAAAGAAATCGGATTGCCTCTTGATCTTGTTCACTTTTTTGATGGACAAGAGCTTGTCAATTATATTCAAAAAAATCCATTACAAGACATAGCACTTATCCTTTTAGATCTCAACATGCCTCGTATGGGTGGCGTAGATGTACTTCGAAATTTTTCTCAAAACGATGAATTTAAGAAGATACCAGTTGTTGTCTTTTCTTCTTCTACGCACGAAAACGATGTTAAAACTTGTTATGACTTTGGTGCTAATGCTTATGTTTGTAAACCTATTGATATCAATGATTTCTCTCGAACGATTAATTCTATCACTCAATTTTGGGGAGATATAAATGTTTTGCCTACCTATGCTTAATCTGTTTTAATAAAACTAATATTTCTTTTCAATCCTGAAAGCTTAGTTCTTTTAACTGCTGACTTTTGAAATACTTTTCGAAACGCTGTTTCAGTTATTTCTTCCCAGTCTTCTTTTTTCATTTCTAATAAATCTGCGTGTGGTTCAAATGCGGGTTCATTATGCCTTTTTGCAAACCGATTCCACGGACAAACATCTTGGCATATATCACATCCAAACATCCAGTTCTCAAACTTATTTCGATAGGATTCAGGTAGAGACTCTTTTAATTCAATTGTAAAATAAGAGATACATTTACTTCCATCCATGACATATCCTTTTGGAGAAATCGCTTCCGTCGGACAAGCATCAATACACTTGGTACAACGTCCACAATAGTCCTTAATTGGATTATCATATACTAGTTCTAAGTCAATAATTAGTTCTGCTAGAAAGAAGTAAGAACCTTGTTTCGGTGTTATCAACAACGTGTTTTTTCCAACCCATCCTGTCCCACTGCGTTTTGCCCAATCTCTTTCTAGTACTGGAGCAGAGTCTACAAAGCATCGACCATCTACCGGTCCTATCTCATTACGAATATCATCAAGTAATTTTCGAAGGCGTTCTTTTACCACAAAATGGTAGTCTTTTCCGTATGCGTATTGGGAAATTTTAGGAGCAGAAGGATCTTTTTGTTTGTCTGGATTATGGTAGTTATACAGTAAGGAGATCACCGTCTTTGATCCAGGAACCAGTTTACTAGGATCGATTCTTTTATCAAAATGATTGGCCATATAGTGCATCTGGCCATGTTTTTTTCCATTAAGCCATGCTTCTAGACGCTGTGCTTCTGGTTCCATTTTTTCGGCTTTGGCAAAACCAATTGAATGGAATCCCAAATCTATTGCCATTTGGCTAATTAGATTCGTATATTTTTGTTTAGGCATCACTGGCTATTCTACAATTTGTAGCTTCGCAAATTTGAGCATAAGACGTCGTTGTGGTGAATCAATATTTTCAAATAAAATAGTTGCCACTTTATTTTTTTCATTACCATCAATATTGATCACTTTTCCCTTACCAAATTTCATGTGCAATACTTCCATCCCTTCTTCAATTGCTGAGCCCGGACTGGGTTTAAAATCTTTTGGATCAATTTTAAATTCGTTTACACGATTCATTTTCCGCTTTTTAAAATTGCCAATAACCCCCGAATTAACCCGCTTGGCGGCAATGGTGGCTCCTCCCCCTTGGACAGTTGCTCCTCCTCCGGCATCATGAAGATGTGATGGACTTATCTCTAATAAAAACCGACTGGGTTTATTATACTTCATCTCTCCAAACTTATAACGACTATTTGCAAAAGTCAACGTAAGATTGGTTTCTGCTCTGGTGATGGCCACATAGAACAAGCGTCGTTCTTCATCCATTTGATCCATATCATCTACCGCTCTGAAAGAAGGAAATAGCTTTTCTTCTAAGCCAACTACAAAGATAGATTTGAACTCTAGCCCCTTAGCGGCATGGACCGACATCATCGTAATGTAATCATCATCTTCGTCCTTCTTATCTGCATCCGTTAGCAAAGCGATATTCTGAAGATAAGCTGATAATGATTTTTCAGAACTTCCATCCTCTCGTACTTCATCGTCTTCGACAAATTCTTTGATACCATCTAATAAACTATTGATATTTTCCAATCGACTCATACCTTCGATTGTTGTATCTCTTTTCAATAAATCTAAAAGACCACTTTGCCGTGCAATATAAGAAGCTACTTCATGCGCATTATGTCGTTCCATACGACCCGCGAATAATTTGATCGTTGCTTTGAAATCTAATAAGCCTGTTTTAGCTCTTCCTTTGGCAGGAAAGGTTTTTATTGCTTCCCAGACGGCTAGATCTGTTTCGCTTGCATGCGCACTTAATTTACTAATCGTTGTTTGCCCGATTCCACGTCGAGGATAGTTAACAATTCGTCGAAATGCTTCTTCGTCTGAATGGTTGACAGTTAGTCTAAGGTAAGCGATGAAGTCTTTTATTTCTTTTCTTTGATAAAAAGACTGTCCTCCGATAATTCGATATGGTAAATTATATCGTCGTAGATATTCTTCAAAAATTCTAGACTGTGCATTGGTTCTATAAAGAATTGCAATATCACTATTGCGAAAATGAATTCTATTTTTCTGTTCCACAATCATGTCACCTACTCTCCGTCCTTCATCTGTGTCTGATACACAACGAACGATTTTTATCTTATCTCCTACACCTTTGTGAGACCATATTTTTTTAGGAATTTGTTTTGAATTATTTTGAATTACTTCGTTAGCAGCCTGAACGATATGCTCGGTAGATCGATAGTTTTGTTCAAGTTTAAAAGTCTTTAATTCTTTAAAATCCTTTTCGAAATCTAGAATATTTTCGATAGTCGCACCACGGAAGGCATAGATACTTTGTGCATCATCTCCTACTGCACAGATATTATTAGGACTGTCTTTATAGACTGCTAATTTTTTCAAAATACTATACTGTAAAAAGTTTGTATCCTGAAACTCATCTACCATCAGATACTTAAATTTTTGCTGATACTTTTCACAAACATTGTCTTTATTTTCGTGTAATAAGACAAATAATTTATAAAGTAAATCATCAAAATCCATTGCATCCGCTCGCTTACATCTAGACATGTATTTTTTATAAACTTCTAGAAAGTGCGGCATTTTAGAAGCTCGATCTTGCATCAATAGTTGCTGATCTCGCTCGTAAGCTTTTGGTGAAATAAGATTACTCTTCGCCGAAGAAATTCGGGAGCGAACGGTGTTGACGTTATAGTTATCTTTATTAAGATTAAGTTCTTTGATAATTGATTTTATCACACTTTTACTATCATCAGAATCATAAATAGTAAAATTGGATTTATAACCAATTTTTTCTGATTCCACTCTAAGGATTCTTGCGAAGATTGAGTGAAACGTTCCTGCCCAAACACTTCTGGCTTTTTCACCAACCACAGAAGCGATTCGGTTTTTCATTTCCTTTGCCGCTTTATTGGTAAACGTAAGCGCAAGAATTTCCCAAGGAGCTATTCCTTGTTCGATTAGATAAGCAATTCTATAAGTTAGTACACGAGTTTTACCAGAGCCTGGTCCAGCCACCACAAGGACAGGGCCTTCAGTTGTTGTAACTGCAGCTCTTTGAACATCGTTCAACTCATTTAAGTAACTTGATGTTATTTGCTTATCCTTATCTTCTGTCATTTTTATGTGTTTGATGTTTCTTCTTCCAACGCTTCCCAATATTCTAACGCTCGGCGAGTGTGTGGAATACAAATAGATCCGCCTACAAGATTTGCAATTGCGAATACTTCGAATGCTTCTTCTTTGGTTACGCCAAGTTCAAAACAAGTTCCTAGATGATAGGCGATGCAGTCATCACAGCGTAAAACCATAGATGCCACCAAACCTAATAATTCTTTGGTCTTAGATGGCAATGCACCATCTTGATAAGCATTAGTATCTAGATTAAAAAACCGCTTGAGTACTTTATTGTCACTCGCTAGCAGTTTCTTGTTCATTTTTTTTCTGTACGAATTAAATTCTTCTACTTTAGTCATAATAAATTATTAAACAGTTCCACGATTTTTCCATCGCCATAAAGATATTACTAATCTAAATGGTAAAACGATAGCTGCAATGACGCTACCTACCCCAAATAAGATCAATTCATTTCTAATAAAACTTCCTATTTGTTCCTCGCTCAATACTGAATTAGAGGATAGGAAAGAATCCATTCCATTTTCATCAATATATGTTTGAAAAAAGTTAATACCGCCGATCAAGTAGGCGATGATTGGAACACTCAGTAAGATAATGGCAACTTTTACTAGATGTGCGTTTGCCAACGCTGTGTGTTTTAATAGAAAGATATGTCTACTGAAAGTGACAAAAACAATGATGTAGATAATATTCAAGGAAAGAAAAGGATATTCATCTGTATATTTTAAAATAGGGTAGAGAATTGCTGCCACGAGAATCGCTGTGACAAGCCACCAAATTAATTCCATTTTTAACCACAAATTTCTTGACTGATCCATACAACATTTTGTTTTGGCAAAGTAAGAATTTTTTTTTGAAACTCTTAGTCAGTCTGTTGTAATTATCTTAGAAATGGTAGATGATTGTTCGAATGATAATAATTTTTCCCAAAAAAAGGAGAAGGCCCGCATTCGTTAGAATGACGGACCTTCATAAGATTTGGCGGCGACCTACTCTCCCACCTAGATCGGCAGTACCATCGGCGC